>NZ_JBQZXE010000001.1:0-141664 GCF_053555855.1 Shigella sp. SIG3 | reverse complement strand
GGCATTAATACTTTGGCTGACATTTTTTTCCCTTAAATTCATCTGAGTTACGCATAGTGATAAACCTCTTTCTCGCAAAATCGTCATGGATTTACTAAAACATGCATATTCGATCACAAAACGCCATAGTTAACGTTAACATTTGCGATATTCATCGCATTTATGAAAGTAAGGGACTATATTTTTATAAAAGTTAACGTTAACAATTCACCAAATTTGCTTAACCAGGATGATTAAAATGACGCAATCTCGATTGCATGCGGCGCAAAACGCACTAGCAAAACTTCATGAGCACCGGGGTAACACTTTCTATCCCCATTTTCACCTCGCGCCTCCTGCCGGATGGATGAACGATCCAAACGGCCTGATCTGGTTTAACGATCGTTATCACGCGTTTTATCAACATCACCCGATGAGCGAACACTGGGGACCAATGCACTGGGGACATGCCACCAGTGACGATATGATCCACTGGCAGCATGAGCCTATTGCGCTAGCGCCAGGAGACGATAATGACAAAGACGGGTGTTTTTCAGGTAGTGCTGTCGATGACAATGGTGTCCTCTCACTTATCTACACCGGACACGTCTGGCTCGATGGTGCAGGTAATGACGATGCAATTCGCGAAGTACAATGTCTGGCTACCAGTCGGGATGGTATTCATTTCGAGAAACAGGGTGTGATCCTCACTCCACCAGAAGGAATCATGCACTTCCGCGATCCTAAAGTGTGGCGTGAAGCCGACACATGGTGGATGGTAGTCGGGGCGAAAGATCCAGGCAACACGGGGCAGATCCTGCTTTATCGCGGCAGTTCATTGCGTGAATGGGCCTTCGATCGCGTACTGGCCCACGCTGATGCGGGTGAAAGCTATATGTGGGAATGTCCGGACTTTTTCAGCCTTGGCGATCAGCATTATCTGATGTTTTCCCCGCAGGGAATGAATGCCGAGGGATACAGTTACCGAAATCGCTTTCAAAGTGGCGTAATACCCGGAATGTGGTCGCCAGGACGACTTTTTGCACAATCCGGGCATTTTACTGAACTTGATAACGGGCATGACTTTTATGCACCACAAAGCTTTTTAGCGAAGGATGGTCGGCGTATTGTTATCGGCTGGATGGATATGTGGGAATCGCCAATGCCCTCAAAACGTGAAGGATGGGCAGGCTGCATGACGCTGGCGCGCGAGCTATCAGAGAGCAATGGCAAACTTCTACAACGCCCGGTTCACGAAGCTGAGTCGTTACGCCAGCAGCATCAATCTGTCTCTCCCCGCACAATCAGCAATAAATATGTTTTGCAGGAAAACGCGCAAGCAGTTGAGATTCAGTTGCAGTGGGCGCTGAAGAACAGTGATGCCGAACATTACGGATTACAGCTCGGCACTGGAATGCGGCTGTATATTGATAACCAATCTGAGCGACTTATTTTGTGGCGGTATTACCCACACGAGAATTTAGACGGCTACCGTAGTATTCCCCTCCCGCAGCGTGACACGCTCGCCCTAAGGATATTTATCGATACATCATCCGTGGAAGTATTTATTAACGACGGGGAAGCGGTGATGAGTAGTCGAATCTATCCGCAGCCAGAAGAACGGGAACTGTCGCTTTATGCCTCCCACGGAGTGGCTGTGCTGCAACATGGAGCACTCTGGCTACTGGGTTAACATAATATCAGGTGGAACAACGGATCAACAGCGGGCAAGGGATCCGCGTCACTCTTCCCCCTTCACGACCTTCAATAATATGCAATGCAGCTTCCCGCCCGATAATGTCATGTGGAAGCTGAATTGTGGTCAGCGGCGGTAAAAACAGATGCCCGACGCCAACCAGATTATCAAAGCCCATTACGGCGACATCCTGCGGGATACGTACCCCCTTCGCCAAAAGAACCTGATAAGCCACAAAGGCTGCGCGATCGTTACCACATATCAGAACATCAAAATCTGGTTTGCCCGATTTGAAGTGAGCATTGAGTAAACTTGCGAGATCGGTGTAGTGATCATCACCTGTTGCCATGTGAAATTGTTTCACCTCAGCCAGATCTCGTCCAGCATCACGCCAAGCCTGCTCAAATCCCTGCCGACGATACCCTGTTGCCAACGCACTTTCCGGTAGCCAGAAGCATAATGGTTGACGATAGCCCGCCGCGAGCAAATGCTGTGTTGATTCATATTGTGCAGTGTAATCATCAGGGATATAACTGGGTAACGCTGGGTCATCCGCCACACAGTTCGCCAATACAATATTTTCACCATACAGAGACTCAGGCAGCGTGATATGGCGCAGCCCCATTGTAGTATAGATAATGCCATCCGGACGGTGGGCAAGCAGCTGACGTGCCGCGCGGGCAGCGTCATCTTCAGAAAAAATATTGATTAAAAAACTATTCCAGCCGAACTCGCTGGCGGTTTGCTCAATGGCAAGCAGAATATCAACAGAGAAAGGAGTGGTAGCCGTGTCCTGCGCCAGCACGGCGAGAGTCGACGGCTTACGTCCTTGAGCGCGCATCTTACGGGCGGAAAGATCAGGAACATAATTCAGGGTCTGGATTGCCTGCAATACGCGGTCACGCGTTGCAGGACGCACAGATTCTGCATTATGCATCACCCGGGAGACTGTCATCATCGACACTCCCGCCAAGCGTGCGACATCCTTTAATGAAGCCATACCCAAGCCGTTTGCCGTAAAACGGGCACTGTAGCAGAAACAGACGTCACTGGCGAGATCCAACGCCCTATCACCTGACACAGCAATACAATAAAAAATAACAATAATTCCCGGACAATTGTCCCCAATTCCGCCTCTGTTCTCGCCAACGAGTAACCATATAGGCAAGTAAGTAAAACATGCCAACTGGCATCGCCAACCTGGAGAAGAAAATATAAATATGGATCATTGTGCTGCCACTGTATCCCGACATCAGCCCGGAAATTATTGCGATTGCTATCGGTTCAGGTGCAATTGGCTGCACGATCGTTACGGACTCGCTTTTCTGGCTGGTGAAGCAATATTGCGGCGCTACGCTCAATGAAACATTTAAATACTATACGACAGCGACATTTATCGCTTCAGTCGTCGCTCTGGCGGGCACATTCCTGCTGTCATTTATCATCTAAGCGCAAAGAGACGTACTATGGAAAACGCTAAAATGAACTCGCTCATCGCCCAGTATCCGTTGGTAAAGGATCTGGTTGCTCTTAAAGAAACCACCTGGTTTAATCCTGGCACGACCTCATTGGCTGAAGGTTTACCTTATGTTGGCCTGACCGAACAGGATGTTCAGGACGCCCATGCGCGCTTATCCCGTTTTGCACCCTATCTGGCAAAAGCATTTGCTGAAACTGCTGCCACTGGGGGGATTATTGAATCAGAACTGGTTGCCATTCCGGCTATGCAAAAACGGCTGGAAAAGGAATATCAACAACCGATCAGCGGGCAACTCCTACTGAAAAAAGATAGCCATTTGCCCATTTCCGGCTCTATAAAAGCACGCGGCGGGATTTATGAAGTCCTGGCACATGCAGAAAAACTGGCTCTGGAAGCGGGGTTGCTGACGCTTGATGATGACTACAGCAAACTGCTTTCTCCGGAGTTTAAACAGTTCTTTAGCCAATACAGCATTGCTGTGGGCTCAACCGGAAATCTGGGGTTATCAATCGGCATTATGAGCGCCCGCATTGGCTTTAAGGTGACAGTTCATATGTCTGCTGATGCCCGGGCATGGAAAAAAGCGAAACTGCGCAGCCATGGCGTTACGGTCGTGGAATATGAGCAAGATTATGGTGTTGCCGTCGAGGAAGGACGTAAAGCAGCGCAGTCTGACCCGAACTGTTTCTTTATTGATGACGAAAATTCCCGCACGTTGTTCCTTGGGTATTCCGTCGCTGGCCAGCGTCTTAAAGCGCAATTTGCCCAGCAAGGCCGTATCGTCGATGCTGATAACCCTCTGTTTGTCTATCTGCCGTGTGGTGTTGGCGGTGGTCCTGGTGGCGTCGCATTCGGGCTTAAACTGGCGTTTGGCGATCATGTTCACTGCTTTTTTGCCGAACCAACGCACTCCCCTTGTATGTTGTTAGGCGTCCATACAGGATTACACGATCAGATTTCTGTTCAGGATATTGGTATCGACAACCTTACCGCAGCGGATGGCCTTGCAGTTGGTCGCGCATCAGGCTTTGTCGGGCGGGCAATGGAGCGTCTGCTGGATGGCTTCTATACCCTTAGCGATCAAACCATGTATGACATGCTTGGCTGGCTGGCGCAGGAAGAAGGTATTCGTCTTGAACCTTCAGCACTGGCGGGTATGGCCGGACCTCAGCGCGTGTGTGCATCAGTAAGTTACCAACAGATGCACGGTTTCAGCGCAGAACAATTGCGTAATGCCACTCATCTGGTGTGGGCGACGGGAGGTGGAATGGTGCCGGAAGAAGAGATGAATCAATATCTGGCAAAAGGCCGTTAATAACGTTTCAACGCAGCATCGCAATCCTTTCCCTGGGTGAGCGATGCTGCCGATGGCGCAGACTTAAGATCCCCGGTCTTACCCGCTATAACCCCCTCCTTTTATCATCACCCAACGCCTTTCGCTGTAAACGGCGGTTTCGCAAACCAAACCAAAACCGTAAGTAAGATAAAAGCAATAGCCGCCATGCGGAAAATCTCATTTGCAGAAATAGAAAGTGACTGTTGGGTTATTTCATTATTAATTTCATTAAGAACTCCTGAAAGCGAACCATAGTATTTATCCATAATTTGTGACGATGAATTAAACACGGGGTTAAATTGATCGATGGTTGCTGTCAACTGACTATGGTGTAACGATTCGCGTCGTCCCCACAGCGTCATTGTCAACGACGTACCAACTGATCCTGACAAGGTACGAAAAAAATTACTCATACTCGAGGCATTGGCAAATTTATTATCTGGCAAGCCTGAAAACGAAATCGTTGTTAAGGGTAAAAAGAAACAGGCAACGGCGAATCCCTGGAAAAACTGTGGCAAAATGATGCCTGTAAAATCAATCGTTGGCATAAATGTCACAGAACGCCAGTAATAGCAAACCGCATACATCAAAAAACTGAATGTCACTAACACCCGCATGTCTATTTTATTGCCATAACGTCCTATCAAAGGTGAAATCAATAGTGGCATGATGCCGATGGGCGCATAAGCAAGCCCGGCCCATATCGCATTATACCCCATCGTTTTCTGGAGTAACTGCGGCATAAGGACGATCGCTCCAGAGTAAAATAAATACGCGCAGGTGATACTCACAATACCAATGGTGAAATTACGGGACTTAAACAAACTGAGATCAAGAATCGGGTTCTCTGAGGTCGATTCCCAAATGACTAAAGAGATCAGAGAAATAACTGATACTACTGTTAATATTATTATTGTACTCGAGTTGAACCAATCCAGATCGCGCCCTTTATCAAGCATAATTTGCAAGCCACCAACACCGAGCACTAACAGGGTCAGTCTTGGTAGATTCATTTTTACCGGTGAAGTTTCAGTTTCTCTTCCTTTAAGTAAGGTTAAGCATAATGTCAGGACGATAATCCCCATAGGGACATTGATTAAAAATATCCAACCCCAGCTAAAGTTATCGCAAATATAGCCGCCCAATATCGGCCCACATATCGGAGCGATAATCACGGTCATTGACCATAATGCCAGAGCAAATGTTCTTTTTTCTGGTGGATAATTCCTTAATAATAAACTCTGTGACAGTGGAATTAACGGCCCCGCCATTAATCCCTGAACGACTCTAAAAAATATCAGCACATCAAGATTGGTCGATAAACTACACATTAAGGAAGACAGCGAAAAAAAAGTGACTGAAAGTAAAAATAACCTTAATTCGCCTATTCTTTGTGCCAGCCTGCCGGTAACAGGGATCGCAATGGCATTTGCTACGCCAAACGAGGTGATAACCCAGGTGCCTTCGTCTGTTGATGCTCCCAGAAAGCCAGATATTGTCGGTATTGCGACGTTAGAAATAGTGGAATCCAACATTTGCATAAACGTCGCTAATGACAATGCAATAGTAACGCACCATAACGTCCCACCGGTTAATGGTGCCGGAGTTGATTTAGTGATTGCCATTAAAGTTGTCCATTATGCGAAATAATGTTGCTAATTTCTTTTTCTATCGGACTGGTATCGATAACTAAAGCCTTACTGGTATAAGCAGGCATGGAGGTCACGGTTGAAGCCAGATCAGGCATCTCAGCAATGTCTTCGTCCTTCGTATCAATAGTTGCAGTCATCGATAAACCAATGCGCAAGGGGTGTTCCATGAGTTCTTTTGGATCAAGAGAAACTTCAACCGGTACACGCTGAACGATTTTGATCCAGTTCCCTGTCGCATTTTGTGCAGGTAATAAGGAGAACGCATTGCCGGTTCCCATATTGATCCCTGTCACCCGACCATGAAACACAACATTTTCACCATAAAGATCGCTGATAATATTGACTGATTGACCAATCCGTACATCCGTGAGTTGTGTTTCTTTAAAGTTGGCATTAACCCACATTTGACGTGCCGGTACGACAGCCATTAACGATTGTCCGGAACTCACTGTTTCGCCGACCTGAACACTTCGCTGGGCAATATAGCCAGTAACCGGACTCCTTATATCCGTACGTTTAAGCACCAACCAGGCTTCTTTGGTTGCATCCGCCGCTTCAACTACTTGTGGCTGACGGTTTAATGGTGTGTTCATTACTAAAGCTTTATTCGCTTTATAAGCCTGGATAGCGGCATTCAGTGCCGCTTTGCTACTTATTAACGTATCTTTGGTATGCTCCAGCGTTTCTTTTGAAATAACCCCCTGCTTCGCTAAAGGCACACGACGGTTATAATCTTCTAAAGATTGTTGATACTGAATACGTGCTGAAGCGACTTCGGCACTGTATTGTTTATCCTGTAAGTACAGTTTATTCGTTTGCCGAACAATATTTGCCAGATTATTTTTAGCTTTATTGAGTGCGATAGTGGCATCAGTTTTATCCAGTGAAACTAAAATGTCACCCTGTCGAACGTAGTTCGTATCTTTATGATTAACTACAGTGACACTACCTGAGACTTGTGCAGAAATTGGATCTGCATTCCCCGTGACATAGGCGTCATCTGTACTAATCATGTCTTCTAATTCCATTGACCAATAGGCATAGGCACCTGAAAACGCAATAAATAAAACTATCACCAATAAAGAAAAGTATTTTTTTCTGTTAGACTGTTTTTTATTTGAATTAATCTGTTCCACTATTATCTCTCATTTCGCATAGATGAAATTTATGAATTGAATGAAAAGAGTATTCATTCTTCATATCAAACACAGTGCATGTGTTGCACATTATCCCAGGAACGTTGGAGGCCTAATTTAAATGAGGTGCAAAAAAAACAACAGAGGACTAAACCGTGGCTTTTGCAATACAATTCTTACGCCTGTAGGATTAGTGAGAAGACTTATAGTGCTAACTTGAAACTATAAATCATCGGTATAATCCCTGATTTTATTGTTGACATTTCATTTATGCCGACTATTTATATGGTATACTTGTCGAATTATCTTAAAGGAAGCTCAGATTTTCTTATTTTTATTGAGAAAATGAGATGACGCCTTATGTCTGTATTACTACAGGGAGAAGGGAGATGCTTCATTGCAAAGGGAATAATCTATGAACGCAATAATTATTGATGACCATCCTCTTGCTATCGCAGCAATTCGTAATTTATTGATCAAAAACGATATTGAAATCTTAGCGGAGTTAACTGAAGGCGGAAGCGCCGTTCAGCGGGTGGAAACACTTAAGCCTGATATCGTCATCATTGATGTCGATATCCCCGGAGTTAACGGTATCCAGGTGTTAGAAACGCTGAGGAAGCGCCAATATAGTGGAATTATTATTATCGTCTCCGCTAAAAATGACCATTTTTACGGGAAACATTGTGCTGATGCTGGCGCTAATGGTTTCGTGAGTAAAAAAGAAGGCATGAACAATATCATTGCGGCTATTGAAGCTGCAAAAAATGGCTACTGCTATTTCCCCTTCTCTCTCAACCGGTTTGTTGGAAGTTTAACGTCCGACCAGCAAAAACTCGACTCCTTATCGAAACAAGAAATTAGTGTCATGCGGTATATTCTTGATGGCAAGGATAATAATGACATTGCGGAAAAAATGTTCATCAGCAACAAAACTGTCAGCACGTATAAAAGTCGCCTGATGGAAAAATTAGAATGTAAATCACTGATGGATCTTTACACATTCGCGCAACGTAACAAAATCGGCTAATCACATGAAGTTTTTACCCTATTTTTTTCTTCTCTGTTGTGGTCTTTGGTCGACCATAAGTTTCGCAGACGAAGATTACATCGAATATCGTGGCATCAGTAGTAACAACCGTGTCACACTTGATCCAGTACGTCTGAGCAACAAGGAATTACGTTGGTTAGCGAGCAAAAAAAATCTTGTGATTGCAGTACACAAGTCCCAAACGGCTACCTTGTTGCATACCGATTCGCAGCAACAGGTTCGTGGTATTAATGCTGATTATTTAAATCTTTTAAAAAGAGCGTTAAATATCAAATTAACACTCCGGGAATACGCAGATCATCAAAAAGCAATGGACGCGCTTGCAGAAGGTGAAGTCGATATAGTGTTATCACATTTAGTTACTTCGCCGCCTCTTAATAATGACATTGCTGCAACCAAACCATTGATAATTACCTTTCCGGCGCTGGTAACCACCCTTCACGACTCAATGCGACCGCTTACCTCACCAAAACCAGTAAATATTGCTCGGGTAGCAAATTACCCCCCAGACGAGGTAATTCATCAATCATTTCCAAAAGCAACAATTATCTCTTTTACAAATTTATATCAGGCATTAGCATCCGTCTCAGCTGGGCACAATGATTACTTTATTGGTAGTAACATCATTACCAGCAGTATGATTTCCCGCTATTTCACTCACTCCTTAAATGTAGTGAAATATTATAACTCGCCGCGTCAATATAATTTTTTCTTGACCAGAAAAGAATCTGTCATTCTTAATGAAGTACTCAATAGATTTGTTGATGCTTTAACAAATGAAGTTCGCTATGAAGTATCACAAAATTGGCTTGATACAGGAAACCTGGCCTTTCTGAACAAACCATTAGAACTCACTGAACATGAAAAACAGTGGATTAAGCAGCATCCCAATTTAAAGGTGCTGGAAAATCCTTACTCGCCCCCCTATTCTATGACGGATGAAAATGGCTCGGTTCGGGGCGTTATGGGGGATATTCTTAATATTATTACCTTGCAAACAGGTTTAAATTTTTCTCCGATCACCGTTTCACACAATATCCATGCTGGAACACAGCTTAGCCCCGGAGGATGGGATATAATACCTGGCGCTATTTATAGTGAAGATCGAGAAAATAATGTTTTATTTGCTGAAGCCTTCATAACAACGCCTTACGTTTTTGTCATGCAAAAAGCGCCTGACAGTGAACAAACATTAAAAAAAGGAATGAAAGTTGCCATTCCATATTATTATGAGCTGCATTCGCAATTAAAAGAGATGTATCCGGAGGTTGAATGGATACAGGTCGATAATGCCAGCGCTGCATTTCACAAGGTTAAGGAAGGTGAACTTGATGCTCTGGTCGCGACACAGCTAAATTCGCGTTACATGATCGATCATTACTATCCTAATGAACTTTATCATTTTCTTATTCCTGGCGTTCCGAATGCATCGCTTTCGTTCGCTTTTCCTCGCGGAGAACCGGAACTTAAGGATATTATTAATAAAGCACTGAATGCAATTCCCCCAAGCGAAGTTCTGCGCCTGACGGAAAAATGGATTAAAATGCCCAATGTGACCATTGACACATGGGACCTATATAGCGAGCAATTTTATATTGTTACGACATTATCCGTTTTATTAGTTGGCAGTAGCCTTTTATGGGGATTCTACCTGTTACGCTCAGTTCGTCGTCGTAAAGTCATTCAGGGTGATTTAGAAAACCAAATATCATTCCGAAAAGCACTCTCGGATTCCTTACCGAATCCAACTTATGTTGTAAACTGGCAAGGTAATGTCATTAGTCATAATAGTGCTTTTGAACATTATTTCACTGCGGATTACTACAAAAATGCAATGTTACCATTAGAAAACAGTGACTCACCCTTTAAAGATGTTTTTTCTAATGCGCATGAAGTCACAGCAGAAACGAAAGAAAATCGAACAATATACACACAGGTATTTGAAATTGATAATGGCATCGAGAAAAGATGCATTAATCACTGGCATACATTATGCAATCTTCCTGCAAGTGACAATGCAGTATATATTTGTGGTTGGCAAGATATTACTGAAACGCGTGATCTAATTAATGCACTCGAGGTAGAAAAAAATAAAGCGATAAAGGCTACCGTAGCAAAAAGTCAGTTTCTGGCAACGATGAGTCACGAAATAAGAACACCAATAAGCTCTATTATGGGCTTCCTGGAACTTCTGTCGGGTTCTGGTCTTAGCAAGGAGCAACGGGTGGAGGCGATTTCACTTGCCTACGCCACCGGACAATCACTCCTCGGCTTAATTGGTGAAATCCTTGATGTCGACAAAATTGAATCGGGTAACTATCAACTTCAACCACAATGGGTCGATATCCCTACTTTAGTCCAGAACACTTGTCACTCTTTCGGTGCGATTGCTGCAAGCAAATCGATCGCATTAAGTTGCAGCAGTACATTTCCTGATCATTACCTGGTTAAGATCGACCCTCAGGCGTTTAAGCAGGTCTTATCAAATTTACTGAGTAATGCTCTCAAATTTACCACCGAGGGGGCAGTAAAAATTACGACCTCCCTGGGTCACATTGATGACAACCACGCTGTTATCAAAATGACGATTATGGATTCTGGAAGTGGATTATCGCAGGAAGAACAACAACAACTGTTTAAACGCTACAGCCAAACAAGTGCAGGTCGTCAGCAAACAGGTTCTGGTTTAGGCTTAATGATCTGCAAAGAATTAATTAAAAATATGCAGGGCGATTTATCATTAGAAAGTCATCCAGGCATAGGAACAACATTTACGATCACAATCCCGGTAGAAATTAGCCAGCAAGTGGCGACTGTCGAGGCAAAAGCAGAACAACCCATCACACTACCTGAAAAGTTGAGCATATTAATCGCGGATGATCATCCGACCAACAGGCTATTACTCAAACGCCAGCTAAATCTATTAGGATATGATGTTGATGAAGCCACTGATGGTGTGCAAGCGCTACACAAAGTCAGTATGCAACATTATGATCTGCTTATTACTGACGTTAATATGCCGAATATGGATGGTTTTGAGTTGACTCGCAAACTCCGTGAGCAAAATTCTTCCTTACCCATCTGGGGGCTTACAGCCAACGCACAGGCTAACGAACGTGAAAAAGGGTTAAGTTGCGGCATGAACTTATGTTTGTTCAAACCGTTGACCCTGGATGTACTGAAAACACATTTAAGTCAGTTACACCAGGTTGCGCATATTGCACCTCAGTATCGCCACCTTGATATCGAAGCCCTGAAAAATAATACGGCGAATGATCTACAACTGATGCAGGAGATTCTCATGACTTTCCAGCATGAAACGCATAAAGATCTACCCGCTGCGTTTCATGCACTAGAAGCTGGCGATAACAGAACTTTCCATCAGTGTATTCATCGCATCCACGGTGCGGCTAACATCCTGAATTTGCAAAAGTTGATTAATATTAGCCATCAGTTAGAAATAACACCTGCTTCAGATGACAGTAAGCCTGAAATTCTTCAGCTGCTGAACTCTGTTAAAGAACACATTGCAGAGCTGGACCAGGAGATTGCTGTTTTCTGTCAGAAAAATGACTAAATTGCGGCTCCCACAATGTTCTAATGTGGGAGCTATTTACCAGCACATCTTACATTTATGATGAGAACTCCTGGCGAATTTGTTCCCCATGCTGGTCGAGCGTTGCCGCTCCCGGCATAACATGCGGGTCCGCGCAGCCGCTGATTTTTATCGGATTACCCGGCATCATTATTCCTCCGGCTTCAATCAACATATTTCTCGCCTGAGTTTGTGGCAAATTAATGGCCTCAGCCACACTTAATAACGGCGCGACGGGCACACCAACTTCATGTATTTTGGCTAACCAAACTTCAGCTGCCTGCGTTTTTAACGTTCGCTCAATATATTGTTTAAGAATAGCCTGGTTTTGTACGCGTAAAATATTGCTGCTAAATCGGGGATCATTAACCAGTTCCGTAAGCTCCAGTGCCTGGCATAACGCAGAAAAAAGCTTGTCATTACCACAACAAATCGTAATCGGCTTATCCTGAGTATCGAAAACATCAAAAGGTGCCATGTAGGGATGGCGATTTCCCAGGCGTTGTGGTGACTTCCCTGTCGCAATATATGCCATCAGACCATGCTCCAGAAAACTCAGCGTGGCATCAAACATCGCTATATCGACATGCGCCCCTCTCTGGCTCTTTTCGCGGCCATAAAGTGCACTCACTATTCCGCTGAATAAATAGACACCGCCGCATAGATCCGCAAGAGAGGTACCAACACGCACTGGCGGAGCATCAGGGTACCCTGTTTCCATCATTATCCCACTCATTGCCTGAATGATGGTATCGTAGGCAGGAGCATCTTTTAGCGGACCGGTATGTCCGAAACCTGACGATGAAGCATATATGAGGCGCGGGTTGATTTCTTGTAACCTTTCCCATGAAAACCCCAGTTTTTCCATTGTACCTAGGCGAAAATTCTCAGCTAATACATCAGCTTGTTTGAGCATATTTATAAATATACTTTTATCGTGATCATTCTTTAAATCAAGAACCACACTCTCTTTGCCATGATTAATAAAACTGTAATAGAGTGACTGTCCATCCACATAGGGACCAAATGTGCGGGTATCATCACCATGACCTGGTGGCTCAACTTTAATTACCCTTGCGCCCATATTATAAAGAAGTTGAGTTCCGAAAGGTCCATTAAGGACATGTGTCATATCGATAACTAATAAGCCTTCAAACGGCCCTTTGCTTTCATTATTTGTCATTTGCTTATGCCTTGAAAAAAGCCGAAGGTGAAAAGACACTTCGGCATTTATGTAAAATCAATAACATGATTAATTATGAAACCAGTCGACTGACATAAATCCACAAGGGAGCCGTGACGACAAAGCCCAGTACGCTCACAGCCAATGACGCTGTACCAGTACGGGTGTAGACATTAAACCGGCTGGCAATAATGATTCCGGAGAATGCCGGCGGTAATGCGCCTGCCAGTACCATCATCTGCAAATGTTCGCTGTTCAAATGACATGCCATACCAACGAGAAGCAGCGCCAGTGGCATCAGAATCAACTTCAGGAAGGTGTTATAAGCAATTTCGGCACTGAACTCGAATTTATGTGCAGCCAGAGTCAACCCCGCAGCGAATACCGCTACCCCTGAGTTAGCCTTCGCAATCAGATTAAAGGTTGGGTCCCATGCTGCCGGAATTTTTACCCCAACCAGCACCAGGATCGTTGCCAGAACAGGTGCCCATACTACTGGCTCCTTTGCCGCAGAAATTAATGCGCTCAGATTACTATTCTTCTTACCATCCGCTCCTGAGGAAGGATTCAGCAAATACAGACCAATAGGAATAGTAATTGCGTTAACAATAATAGAAATAATTGCTACCACTAAACCTGTTGATACGGAATCACCATAAATAGGATCGAGAACTGCAAACCCCAGGAATCCAATGGTAGGTGAACCCGCAATTAATGCACATACAGCTGCTTCTGCATGGGTACGTTTAAAAAATTTGTAGCAACAAAACCAGGAGAAAAAGAAACATCCGACAATAACCACAAGTGATACAAGGGTCAGACGAGTGTCCGCAAAAATCATTTCCCTGTTTGCCCGGGTAATAGAAACAAATAGAGCCGCAGGAAGAGCGTAGTTTAATACCAGTTTATTAAATGCGCGGGCTTGATCTTCTGAAAAAGTTTCTCGTCTGCCGCTAAAATAACCCAACAGCATGATTACGATAATAGGCAATAAATCGCCAATAAAAAATGTTAGCATAATAGTATTTCCGATAAGGGTCCCCTCACCATCGCATAATGAGTTGGCAAGAGGAGACGATGTCAGTATTTAATTACCAGCGACTTGTTTTGGGTTAAGTTTGGTAATATGGCCACTTTCAGTTCCTGCTGCAGGGTCGATAACCACATTAATAATGGTCGGTTTGCGCGACTGAATACCGGTGGTTAAAGCATGACGAAGTTCATCTGTCGTGGTGACGTTATAGCCAACGCCACGAAACGCATCCATTAATTTGTCATACCTTGCATGGTGCAACAGATCCGTTGGTGATGGTGCACCAGCGCCACTGAGATCAACACCGTCTCCTCTGTAGATGCCGCCATTATTAAAAATAACGATCGTCACCGGTAGGTTATATCGACAAATCGTTTCAATTTCCATCCCACTGAAACCAAAAGCACTATCACCCTCAATGGCGACAACCGGAGAACCAGAAGTCACGCTAGCACCGATGGCATAGCCCATACCGATGCCCATGACACCCCAGGTACCACAATCCAGACGACGACGTGGTTTATACATATCAATAATATTTCGTGCATTATCCAGGGTATTTGCACCTTCATTAACTAAATAAATATCCTGGTTCTCGCGCAATACGTCGCGCACAGCACTTAATGCATTAAAGTAATTTAATGGTTGAGTATCTGTACTTAATTTTTCATGCATTTTTTGTGCATTTTGCTGCTTGTGGATATTTAAAATATCGCGCCATACCAGTGGAGTCGTAAATGTGTTTTGTTTCAGTTCTGCCAGCATACCTTGCATACTGGATGCAATATCACCAACGACTGGCACAGCAATGGGGCGGTTGCTGTCAATTTCCTGCGGTTCAATATCCAGTTGAATAAACTGTGTATCTGCCGCCCATCCTTTTTTACCGTGTGCCAATAACCAATTCAGTCGTGCACCAACAAGCATGACAACGTCAGCATTTGCCAGGGCAAACGAACGCGCAGCTGCCGCAGAAAGTGGATGCGTATCTTCAAGGATCCCTTTCGCCATAGACATTGGCAGGAATGGAATCTGAGCACTTTCAATAAATTCACGAAGCTGTTCATCAGCTTGTGAATACGCCGCGCCTTTGCCAAGGATAATTAATGGCCGTTCAGCTTTTGCTAAAAGCGAAATTGCGCTAGTGACTGACTTCGGGCATGGCAATAATGCTGGCGACGGATTTTCAACTTTAACAATCGTGGTTAACGCTTCGTCTTTTTCCATCGTCGCGGCCAGGACATTTGCTGGCAAATCAAGATAAACTCCGCCAGGGCGACCCGATACAGAGACCCGGATAGCGCGTGCCAATGCAATGCCAAGATCCTGCGGCTGATTAACGCGAAATGCTGCTTTGGCATACGGTTTTGCCGCATTCATTTGGTCCAGCTCTTCATAATCACCTTGCTGTAGGTCGACGATCGCGCGGTCGCTGGAGCCGCTAATCATGATCATCGGAAAACCATTTACCGTTGCGTTGGCCAATGCGGTCAAACCATTGAGGAATCCTGGCGCAGAAACTGTCAGGCAGATCCCCGGTTTTTGGGTAAGAAAACCGCTTGCCGCAGCGGCATAGCCTGCCGACTGCTCATGACGAAAACCAATATAATGAATGCCTTCCGCCTGGGCATGGCGTGCCATATCCGTCACAGGAATACCTACAACACCATAAATAGTGTCAATATTATTCTGTTTTAATGCTTCAACGATGATATGCATACCATCTGTCATTTGAAGTTGATCTGACATGATTAATAACCTCGAAATTTTTATAAATTGGGAGCCAGAAGCCCCCGTTAATATCAGATGGCGTGGTTTTGCTTCATTGCAGCAATTTCATCGTCGCTATAACCCAGCTCCTGCAATACAGCAGCGGTATGTTCACCTAATAGCGGCGCAGCTTTAATATCCGGCGTAAAGGCAGAGAATTTCATTGGACAACCAACGGTCAGATATTTTCCACGCAACGGTTGTTCCACTTCAACAACACTGCCACTTTGGCGCAAAGAGGGATCAAGTGAAATTTCTTTCATACTTAAAACCGGTGCACAAGGAATATCAAACTGAGTCAAATAGGCCACCGCTTCATGTTTATCAATAGTGACAGTGTATTTTTCGATTTCAGCAAAAATATCGAAAATATGTGGCTGTCGGGCATGGGCTGTACTGTATGCCGGATCGGTAATCCATTCTGGTTTGCCGATGGCTTTACAGGTGTTTTCCCAGTTTTGCTCCTGAATAGTGAAATAAATATAGGCGTTAGGATCGGTTTCCCAGCCTTTACATTTCAGGATCCAGCCAGGCTGACCGCCACCACCTGCATTACCACCGCGGGGAACTGCATCACCAAATGTACCATTCGGATACTGCGGGTATTCTTCCAGATACCCCAATTTATCGAGACGCTGCTGGTCACGTAATTTCACGCGGCAAAGGTTCAATACGGCATCCTGCATTGACATGGTGACTCGTTGCCCACGCCCCGTTTTTTCGCGATGCAGCAAAGCAGCAAGTAAACCGATCAGCAAATGCATTCCGGTGTTGCTGTCACCCAACGCTGCAGCGCTTACCAGCGGCGGACCATCCCAAAAACCCGTAGTGGATGCCGCGCCACCCGCTGCCTGAGCAACGTTTTCATAGGCTTTTACATTCACATAAGGCGAACACTCATCAAACCCTTTGATCGAACCAAAAATCAGACGTGGATTGATTTCTTGAATATGCTCCCAGGTGAAGCCCATGTGATCAATGGCCCCTGGATGAAAGTTCTCGACTAAGATATCAGCTTCGCGGATCAGCTTTTCCATTACCTCTTTGCCTTCCGCTGTTTTGGTATTTAACTCAATAGAACGTTTGTTACTGTTAAGCATGGTGAAGTAAAGCGCATCGATATCAGGAATATCTCGCAGTTGGTGACGCGTTACGTCACCAACGCCGGGACGTTCAATTTTAATAACGTCAGCGCCAAACCAGGCCAGCATTTGAGTACAAGATGGGCCAGATTGCACACCGGTGAAATCGAGAACTTTAATTCCTTGAAGTGGAGTTGACATAGCAATACCTATTAGTTAATTAAATATGTGTTAATTTAGCGTTTATTTAAGGCATAACGCCCTCTATAAATAATCCGCAAAATATCTTCGTAGCGGCACTCGATATTTTTAAATTCCTGTATCAAGTACTGAAAATTATTTCATCGCCACTTCCAATTCCTTTCTGCATGGTAAGTAGTGAGGACGAAAAGAAGAATATGATAAATATTGATTCGTGGTAATCAGAGAGAGTCGCGACATTTGTGATGTTATTCTTACAACTGTAAGAAGCGCCGGTGATTTACAAGTAAGAGTATGATTACGCTTTTTAAAGCGTACCATAAAGCATAACATAATAAATGATTTGTGATGACACGGGATTATTGCGGTTTACTTTGAGGAAAATAAAATGCGTGTTTATAGAACCGCGAGCGCCAAATAATTTTATGACCACAACCTGTCGTATTGTGGTCATAAAAAATTGTCGGCTGGAGGGAGTTAAATCCTTTACCTCAATATACTGCCTGTCAGCATTAGTTCACAAACAGTGCTTCGCTATCGACGATGATTCCATCTTCCGCACCTTTAAGCGCCAGGTTTGCCTCGTAGTATTGCTTTTTATCAAGCAGTTTCTGCGCATCAGCAAGTGCATTACGAGTCTGTTTAAGCGGCATCAGATATTGGTTTTCCATTACGCCAACACCGGCCAGGCGAAGCTCTTCCATTGCGCCCTTTTTATCCCCTTTCGCCATTTTTTCATTGGCAATTTTTATCGCGGCTTCTTTTTCGGGTGTTGCTACATAACTCTCAGAAATTCCGACAGATGCATTAATGACAATATATTGGTCATCATTGAGATTGGTCTTTTTACCTGGCTTAGCGAACTTTGCCCATTCGGTACTGTCATCTGACAGCAAAGCGGAAGCTTCATTGGTCAGTTCTTTTGCCTTTTCCGGATCGCCATGAAACAGAGCCAGGCGCGCTACCTGCACGTCACGCATCGCATATAAACCTTGTTCAGAGATACGCTCTGCTGCTGCCGTTTTCTGGGTTTGCTGAGTTTGCTGTTGTGCCGCTACCGGTGCATTATCAGCAGCCCATACAGTTGAAGATGCCAGAATTGCTGTGACCATCGTAGCCATAATTAAACGTTTCATACTTACCTCATTCTTTAACAGTTTTAGAAAACGCCGCCATCATATTGGGTGAGCATGAAATGAGAAATCAGAGAGCAACGGTCATTTTGAAAGGGTTATCTTACAATTGTAGTTATTATCGCAAAGCGGCATTTAGTCTTACAGTTGTAGGAATATGCCTCCTGTCGCAGAGAACTATTCTTATATACCACAAAGAGATGTCATTTATTATATTGATGTAAATATTGATTAATTATATGTAAATACAGCCATAACATCGTATGGTTCTCAGTGAACCATTTTCAGGATAACTTTCTATGAAAGTAAACTTAATACTTTTCAGCTTATTTTTATTGGTCTCTATTATGGCATGCAATGTTTTTGCATTTTCCATTTCTGGTGGTGTAAGTGAGAGGAGCTATAAAGAGACTGAAAAAACATCAGCGATGACGACCACACACTCTACAAAACTTCAGCCATCACAGGCGATTTTGTTTAAGATGAGAGAAGATGTGCCACCATTAAACCTCACAGAAGAAATCACGCCTACTTATCCGACAAAGGCGAATTATCTTATTCATCCTGTGAGATAGCGTCTGTCACATGGCAGGTGAACAATCATGTCTGATGCTGATGTGAACACCTGCCCAAATGAGCCATCCTGACCCACTATCGCCTGCCATACCCCACCATAAAGCGAATCATCAAGCCACAAGCCGGGGCAAGAAACATAAATATCCCCGTCACCAGTTCATTACCGCCAGTTAACCACATGGTGAAGTAATAAATGAGTGCAGCGAGGATCACCATGCCGAAGAAAGAAGAGACCGCCGATACCACGTTCAGTACCTGACCGATGTAGCCGCTTACGCAGACAATACACAGGGCGAGAAACATCCATAAATAAATCATAGCTCAACCTCCTGCCGCGCTAAAAAACCTGTAACTTCAGTCACTTTAATAGTAAGACAATCCTTAACCTCTGGCAATTTTTGCTAAGCATCAATGAAAACAGCACGTTAAATGCAACGCTATTGCGTGCGGAAAATTTTTTACTTTGCACGATTAATAATCAGTAGCTGAAAGCAGTCAGCCAGTGATAAAGTAGAGCCACCGCATTCATGCTCCTCGTGGTTATGTCCTGACTAGTCTTTACACTCTTTACAGGAACCATTGTCGTACATGATGGCCCAACCAATTGAGTGTACCGCTGTCGACATGGAATCTTCTGCGATACAACAATTCGTATCTACAGAAGGTAACTATGTTTCCACAATGCAAATTTTCCCGCGAGTTTCTACATCCTCGCTACTGGCTCACATGGTTTGGGCTTGGTGTACTCTGGCTTTGGGTACAGCTTCCTTATCCTGTTCTCTGCTTTCTCGGCACGCGTATTGGCGCAATGGCGCGACCATTCCTGAAACGTCGTGAATCTATCGCCCGTAAAAACCTGGAACTTTGTTTCCCGCAGCATTCTGCGGAAGAACGCGAGAAGATGATTGCCGAAAACTTTCGTTCACTCGGCATGGCGCTGGTAGAAACCGGCATGGCATGGTTCTGGCCCGACAGTCGCGTACGTAAATGGTTTGATGTTGAAGGGTTGGATAACCTTAAACGCGCACAAATGCAAAATCGCGGCGTAATGGTTGTCGGCGTCCATTTTATGTCGCTGGAACTGGGCGGCCGCGTGATGGGACTGTGCCAACCAATGATGGCTACCTATCGTCCACATAATAATCAGCTGATGGAATGGGTGCAGACCCGTGGGCGCATGCGCTCTAACAAAGCGATGATCGGCAGAAATAATCTGCGCGGCATTGTCGGTGCACTGAAGAAAGGTGAAGCGGTATGGTTTGCTCCCGATCAGGATTATGGTCGTAAAGGCAGCTCCTTCGCGCCGTTCTTTGCGGTGGAAAATGTCGCCACAACCAATGGCACCTATGTTCTCTCCCGTCTCTCTGGCGCAGCCATGTTGACCGTAACGATGGTAAGAAAAGCGGATTACAGCGGATATCGTTTGTTCATCACCCCAGAGATGGAAGGCTACCCGACAGATGAAAATCAAGCCGCTGCTTATATGAACAAGATTATCGAGAAAGAGATCATGCGCGCACCGGAGCAGTACCTCTGGATCCACCGTCGCTTTAAAACGCGCCCGGTGGGAGAATCGTCGTTGTACATTTAACAAACTGCTCTTACTCTTTCCCTCCTCAAATCGGCCATAATAACCTCATGGTTTTTATGGCTTTTTTCTTAAGTTTTTTCCTTCGCTGAATATCTAATTATTACCGTCAGAAATTAAACTGTCGCCGATATGAGACACTTGTAAGTTACTAAAAGTAAATAAGAAAATGCCTCTTGTCTCGTTTCAGTTTTAGGCGTACATTAGCGCCGTCTCGAGCAGTTTAGCTCAGAATTCTGGTGTGATGCCCACGGTAAAATACAGGGCTTTTAAGGTCGCTTTGCCCGGTGTCAACTCACTGTATCAGGTGTAATGAAGTCATTCAGGCGTAACAGTAATTACGCGGAGAGATGTAAAGTGAAATATTTCTTTATGGGCATTTCTTTTATGGTCATCGTTTGGGCCGGTACTTTTGCCCTGATGATCTAAAAGCAAACTGTGCAATGAAAAACAGGAGCCATCAGGCTCCTGTTTGCATTTCTGACGACGGTGTTTATTCCGCGTTTTCGTGAATATGTTTGCTGCTGGCGGGTAGTAAACCGTCGGCACGGAACATCGCTTTAATCCCTCTGATGGCCTGACGAATACGGTCGCGGTTTTCAATCAGTGCAAAGCGAACATGCGTATCACCATAGTCGCCCCGGCGAGACACAAGCCTTCGCTTCGTTAAGGAGCTTCTTGGCAAATTCCAGCGATCCCATGGCCGCATATGGTTCCGGGATTTTCGCCCAGACATACATCGAAGCCTTCGGCATTTCGACCATCCAGCCCGCTTCATGCAGCCCTTTAACCAATACATCACGACGGCGTTTGTACTGTTCGGCAATGTCGCGCACGCACTGTTGATCGCCCTCGAGTGCCGCAATCGCCGCCACCTGCAACGGCGTAAAAGTGCCGTAATCGTGATAGCTTTTGATTCGCGCCAGGGCACTGACCAGCGTTTTGTTGCCAACCATAAAGCCGATACGCCAGCCCGCCATGTTGTAGCTTTTCGACAGCGTAAAGAACTCGACCGCCACATCGCGTGCACCCGGCACCTGCATAATTGACGGCGCTTTCCAGCCATCGTAGACGATATCGGCATAGGCCAGGTCATGGACCACCAGCACATCGTAGCGTTTCGCCAGCGCCACAACCTTTTCGAAGAACTCCAGTTCCACGCATTGCGCGGTTGGGTTCGACGGGAAGCCGAGGATCATCATCTTCGGTTTCGGATAACTTTCACGAATGGCGCGCTCCAGTTCGTTGAAGAAATCGACACCTTCCACCAGCGGCACTGAGCGTACCTGCGCCCCTGCAATCACCGCGCCATAAATATGGATCGGGTAACTTGGATTCGGCACCAGCACCGTGTCACCATGATCCAGCGTCGCCAGCATCAGATGCGCCAGGCCCTCTTTCGAACCAATAGTGACGATGGCTTCTGATTCCGGGTCGATTTCAACGTCGTAGCGATCCTGATACCAGCGGGAAATGGCGCGACGTAACCGCGGAATGCCGCGTGAAGTGGAGTAACCATGCGTGTCCGGGCGCTGGGCCACAGTACATAATTTTTCGACGATATGCGGCGGAGTCGCACCGTCCGGGTTACCCATGCTGAAATCGATAATATCTTCGCCGCGCCGACGCGCAGCCATTTTCAGTTCAGCGGTGATGTTAAAAACGTAGGGCGGGAGACGATCAATGCGCGTAAAGCGACGTTCAGGGCGAGTGTCAGCCATAATTTCCTCAGATTAACGTTAGCGCCCGGACCGTCCGAGCGACGCTGCCACAATGGTGGCTGTTTTGAAAATAGCCTGATTAATTTCTGTCTGTCCAGCGTTTTAGAACATTTTTATCAATGGATTTAAATGAGGAACTCCACTTCAAAAACAGAAAATTTTTCTACGCTAACAAGAAAATTACCACCAATTTTATTAACATTATAATTTCAATAAATTTACCAGCCAGAAGTGCATTATCAAGAGATACATTGCTAATACACCATTTATCTTTCAATCCCCTTTTAAATTTATGGTTTTTCCTCAAAAACGGCCTGCTGGTCATCAGCCTTCAGGTTACCTATCATAGAGGTTTAATCCTTATTCAGAGTCACCCGTGCACGAAATATTCAACATGCTGCTGGCGGTCTTCGATCGGGCAGCGTTAATGCTTATCTGCCTGTTCTTTCTCATCCGTATCCGCCTGTTTCGCGAACTGTTGCACAAGTCGGCGCACTCCCCAAAAGAATTGCTCGCCGTTACCGCCATTTTCTCGCTGTTCGCCCTGTTCAGCACCTGGTCCGGCGTTCCCGTAGAAGGCTCGCTGGTGAACGTACGTATTATCGCGGTGATGTCCGGCGGGATTCTGTTTGGCCCGTGGGTAGGCATCATTACCGGCGTGATTGCGGGTATTCACCGGTATTTAATTGATATCGGCGGCGTGACGGCGATCCCCTGCTTTATCACCAGCATTCTGGCGGGTTGTATATCAGGCTGGATAAACCTGAAAATCCCCAAAGCACAGCGCTGGCGCGTCGGTATTCTCGGCGGCATGTTGTGTGAGACGTTGACCATGATTCTGGTAATTGTCTGGGCACCAACTACCGCGTTGGGGATCGATATCGTCTCTAAAATCGGCATTCCAATGATCCTCGGTAGCGTCTGTATCGGCTTTATTGTGCTTCTGGTGCAAAGCGTTGAGGGCGAAAAAGAGGCCAGCGCCGCGCGGCAGGCCAAGCTGGCGCTGGATATCGCCAACAAAACGCTACCGCTGTTTCGCCATGTCAATAGCGAGTCATTACGCAAGGTCTGCGAAATTATCCGCGATGACATTCACGCCGATGCGGTGGCGATTACTAATACCGATCATGTGCTGGCCTATGTTGGCGTGGGTGAACATAACTATCAGAATGGCGATGACTTCATTAGCCCGACTACCCGTCAGGCGATGAATTACGGAAAAATCATCATTAAAAACAATGATGAAGCCCACCGCACACCAGAGATTCATTCCATGCTGGTGATCCCATTGTGGGAGAAAGGGGTCGTGACCGGAACGCTGAAAATTTACTACTGCCACGCGCATCAGATCACCTCGTCATTACAGGAAATGGCGGTCGGTCTGTCGCAAATCATCTCCACGCAACTGGAGGTTTCACGCGCCGAGCAGCTACGTGAAATGGCAAATAAGGCAGAGCTTCGCGCCCTGCAAAGCAAAATTAATCCCCATTTTCTGTTTAACGCTCTGAACGCTATTTCATCGTCAATCCGTCTGAATCCGGATACCGCTCGCCAGTTGATCTTTAATCTGTCGCGTTATCTGCGCTATAACATTGAATTAAAAGACGATGAGCAAATCGATATCAAAAAAGAGCTGTATCAAATTAAAGACTATATTGCCATTGAGCAGGCCCGCTTTGGCGACAAGCTGACGGTTATCTATGATATTGATGAAGAGGTGAATTGCTGCATTCCCAGCCTGCTGATCCAGCCGTTGGTGGAGAACGCCATTGTCCACGGTATTCAGCCTTGCAAAGGTAAAGGCGTTGTCACCATCAGCGTTGCAGAGTGCGGAAATCGGGTACGCATTGCGGTGCGAGATACCGGGCACGGCATCGATCCAAAGGTGATTGAGCGGGTCGAAGCGAATGAAATGCCGGGCAATAAAATTGGCCTGCTGAATGTCCATCATCGCGTGAAGTTATTGTATGGCGAGGGGCTGCATATCCGCCGCCTGGAGCCGGGGACGGAAATTGCGTTTTACATTCCTAACCAACGCACCCCAGTCGCCTCACAGGCTACGTTATTGCTTTGAGCCGGAGTGATATTGTGAAAGTCATCATTGTTGAAGACGAATTCCTGGCACAACAGGAACTGAGCTGGCTAATTAAAGAGCACAGCCAGATGGAGATTGTCGGCACCTTTGACGACGGTCTGGACGTGTTGAAGTTTTTGCAGCATAACCGCGTCGACGCCATTTTTCTGGATATCAATATTCCGTCGCTGGATGGCGTGTTGCTGGCGCAAAACATCAGCCAGTTCGCCCATAAACCGTTTATTGTGTTCATCACCGCGTGGAAAGAACATGCGGTAGAAGCGTTTGAACTGGAGGCGTTTGACTACATTCTCAAACCATATCAGGAGTCACGTATTACCGGGATGCTGCAAAAACTGGAAGCGGCCTGGCAACAACAGCAGACCAGCGTACGCCTGCCGCGACGGTAACGCGTGAGAATGACACCATTAATCTGGTGAAAGATGAGCGAATAATCGTCACGCCAATTAACGATATCTATTACGCCGAAGCGCACGAGAAAATGACCTTTGTCTATACGCGGCGTGAATCCTACGTAATGCCGATGAACATTACCGAATTTTGCAGCAAACTGCCGCCGTCGCATTTTTTCCGCTGCCATCGCTCATTTTGTGTCAATCTGAACAAAATACGCGAAATCGAACCGTGGTTTAATAACACCTACATTCTGCGACTGAAAGATCTGGATTTTGAAGTGCCGGTCAGCCGCAGCAAAGTGAAAGAATTTCGCCAGTTAATGCATCTTTAATCGGGAACTTTCATGAAAGCACCAGGCTTGCCCGCCGATCAACAATTTTTCGCCGATCTGTTCAGCGGCCTAGTGCTTAACCCGCAACTACTGGGGCGCGTCTGGTTTGCCAGCCAGCCTGCCTCGTTACCGGTGGGCAGTTTATGTATTGATTTTCCCCGTCTGGATATCGTGCTGCGCGGCGAATACGGCAACCTGCTGGAAGCAAAGCAGCAGCGAATGGTGGAAGGAGAAATGCTGTTTATTCCGGCACGCGCGGCTAATTTACCGATCAACAACAAACCGGTGATGCTGTTAAGCCTGGTGTTCGCACCGACCTGGCTTGGGTTATCGTTTTACGATAGCCGCACCACGTCGTTGTTGCATCCTGCTCGCCAGATCCAGCTTCCCAGCCTGCAACGCGGTGAAGGTGAAGCGATGCTTACCGCCCTCACCCATCTTAGCCGTTCGCCGCTGGAGCAGAATATCATTCAGCCACTGGTGTTAAGTTTGCTGCATCTTTGCCGCAACGTGGTGAATATGCCGCCGGGTAATTCGCAACCGCGCGGCGATTTTCTCTATCACAGCATTTGTAACTGGGTTCAGGATAATTATGCCCAGCCGCTCACCCGCGAGAGCGTGGCGCAGTTTTTTAATATCACGCCCAATCATCTGTCAAAACTGTTTGCTCAGCATGGAACGATGCGTTTTATCGAGTATGTGCGTTGGGTGCGAATGGCGAAGGCGAGGATGATTTTGCAGAAATATCATCTGTCAATTCATGAAGTGGCACAGCGTTGCGGTTTTCCGGATAGCGACTATTTTTGTCGCGTTTTCCGGCGTCAGTTTGGTCTGACGCCGGGAGAGTACAGCGCCCGTTTTCAGGGCTAACGTCAGAAGGTTAATTCTGTTTCCAGCAGCGTCAGGATACTTTGTGCATCTTGCGCGGCAAACAACGACTGGCGGAAGTTTTTATTCACCAGTTTACGCGCCAGCTGCGAGAAGACTTTCACATGATTCATCCCTTCGTTAGCACCCAGCGTCAGCATGATCACCAGTTCGACTTCGCCCATTTCTGACTGCCAGTCAACCGGTTTCGCCAGCCGGGCAATGCTGATACTGGAATGACGGATCCACTGAGATTTGGTGTGCGGGATCGCTACGCCAAAACCAACGCCGGTGGTAACAATCTCTTCCCGCTGCCAGACATCTTCTTCCAGCTCAAACGGATGTTCAGTGCGCCCGTTAACGCCGAGGTTGCCGCACAGGAACTGGATCGCCTGCTCTTTATTGCTAAGATCCTGATCAACAAAGATATTCTCCAGCGCCAGCAGTGGGCGAACGTCTTCTTCCGGCGTAAAGGCGGTGAGTAACGCTTCAATTTCCTGCGCACTGCGGCATTCACATGCCTGACGCGCCAGTTCCCGACACGCCTCGCTATCCAGTTGACGAAGCTGGCTTTTCACCGCCGGAATACGCGGGCTACTCATACTCAGCTCATCCAGGCCCAGCCCAAGCAGTAGCGGCAGATAACGGCTTTCACCGCCCAGTTCACCGCAAATGCCTACCCATTTGCCCCGCTGATGCGCAGTGGTAACTATTTGCTGCAACATGCGCAGGAACGATGGCGTAATCGGGTTATATAGCGGCGATACGCGCGGGTTATTACGATCGACCGCATACAGATACTGGGTCATATCGTTGGAGCCGATACTGAAGAAATCGACCTCATCGCAGAAGTGGTCGATGATGTAGCACACCGACGGCACTTCCACCATGATCCCAAGCGTAATCGTCTCTGCATGACGCAGGCCATCGCGCTTAAGCTCAACGATCGCTTTTTGGATCTCGCCTTTCACCCATAAGATCTGATCGAGGCTGTGAACCATCGGGATCATCAACTGGGCGTTGCCGAAACTGGCGGCGCGCAAAATGGCCCGCAGTTGAGTGCGGAACAGGCCAGCAAATTCCGGGTAAATACGTACCGCGCGATAGCCGAGGAATGGGTTCTCTTCCTGGGGAACATTCAGATAAGAAATGCTTTTATCGCCGCCGATGTCCATCGTGCGGAAGATAATCGGCTTGTCGCCCGCCGCCAGTAGCACCTGCTGGTAGGCTTCAAATTGCTCCTGCTCGTCCGGCGCGCTGTCGCGATCCATATAGAGCATTTCGGTACGGAACAGCCCGACACCTTCCGCGCCGTTGGCAAACGCGCCTGGCGCTTCCAGAGCGGTGCCGATATTCGCCGCAATATCAATACGCTTGTTATCACGGGAATAGGCCAGCTGCGCGGCAGCCTGCGCCTGTTGTTTTTGGCGTTTATCCGCCAGCGTCTGCGCGACCTGATAATAACCGCTCACCGCGTCATTCGGGTTAATCGCCAGCACGCCGCACTGGGCGTCAAGCACTGCAGGTTGCCCGGCATAACGGGCAATCGCATCCAGCGGCAAGCCACTCAGTACCGGGATCGCCGAGGCACGGGCCAGAATCAGTGTATGCGAGGTGCGCCCGGTTTTCTCCAGAATCATACCCGCAAGATTTTTCAAATCAAGGCTCAAAAACTGGCTTGGGGTTAAATCTTCAGCCACCAGAATGGTCGGTTTTTCCAGCACCAGATTGTTGCGCGGCTTCAGTTCCGGCCAGGTGATATGCAGCAACTGTTCGCTGATATCGCGAATGTCGCTGACCCGCTCGCGCAGATAATCGCTGGCAGAAGCAGATAGTTTGGCGCAAACCTGCTCCATATTGCTGATGATCGCCGCCCCCAGTCCCTGATGCTGTTCTGTCATCAGGCGACGGATATTGCCTGCAAATTCATCATCCTGAATCAGCGACAAATGAGCGCTGAGGATAGTTTTGCTTTCGCCGTCACGCTCACGCAATTGCTGATTCAGTTGCTCGGCAAGCGTTGCCAGGCTGTGCTCCAGCCGGGTGGAATCTTGCGCACTGGCGGGGATTGCCCGATAACTGTCGAGGCTGTCGCTTTGTAACAGGGTCAGCGTACCCACGCCGACGCCGCTTGCCAGCACATTGCCGTACAGTAAATCCGGGTTAAGGCGGCTTAATGAACGCGGCAGCGGATGCGCCGTCAGTTCTGCCTGCGTCGGCTGAACGCTGTCGCTGTCGATAAAGCGCACCAGGATGTACTCTTCCAGCACGCGCCGCGCCTGCTCTTCATCGCTGCCGCTAATGTTCAGGCTGCAACTGTCATTAAATAAGGTGCCAGTTCCAATCAACGCCAGCGAGCTTTTAGCATCGGCCTTTGCGTTCTGGCGATGGTTGATAAAGGTGATTTCGCTTTGCCACTGGCTGCACTGTTCTTTAAGTTCCCGCGCCGGACGAGCATGTAGACCGTTAGGCATAGGCAAAGGACAGAGAAATTGAATCGTTAACATAACCGCTCCGGGTTAATCAGGAGATCATCTGAAATCCGTCAGTTGAACAACCGTCTCACGCGTAAGACGTTGAATAAGGGCAGATAAAAGTTGCTCCATCTGCAAAATGTCGCGGCAATCGGCAATCGATGCCGCGCAATGTCCGTGGCGGGTGGCAGGCCCCATTACCAATGTGGGTACGCCAGTACCGGTTAAGTGCACCGCTCCACCGTCCGTGCCGCCGTTACTGAACATATCCGCCTGCAACGGAACGCCAATTTCTGCCGCCACGGTTTCAATCCACGCGGTAAGTTTTGGCGGCGCAATCAGCGATTTATCGCTTAACACCAGCATCGGCCCGTTACCAATCTGACGATGGTTAGCCGCGCCATAATCAAAGTTTTTCGCCCAGCAGGCGGTATCAAGCACAATGGCGACGTCCGGCGACACCGCGCGGGTAGCAGTTTGCCCGCCGCGTAATCCCACCTCTTCGCTGGAACTTGCCACCAGCCACACTTCCGCAGGCAGTTCGGCGTCGTGCAGCTCACGTAGTAACGTCACCAGCAGATAGCAACCGAGGCGATCATCAAAGGCTTTGCCCATCACCCGCTGGTGAGGGAGGACCTGAAAAGTGGTATCGAAGGTGACGCGATCGCCTGGACGAATTCCCGCCTGCATCACTTCGTCATAGGTGCGCGCGCCAATGTCCACGCGCATGGCGCTAACGTCATTCCCCTGCCGGTCGCCGTCAAGCAGGCCTAGAATTTTGCACTCTTCACGGGTGGTGATGCGCACCGGCTGCAGCTGGCGGGCAGCCATGCGCACGTTGCCAACCGGCAGCACGTCAATAGCGCCTTCGCGGGAGATGCTGCGCACCATAAATCCCACTTCGTCCATATGGGCGCAGATCATCACCTTCGGACCTGTCGATTCATTGAGGCGGATCAGCACCGATCCCAGACCATCAAATCGCACTTCTTTTTGCAGGCGAGCCGCTTCTTCCAGCAGGATCTGCCGCACTTCCTGTTCCGAGGAGGCGATCGCATCTGCCTCGCTCAACGCTTTTAATAGCGATAAATCCATTATGCCTCTCCCGTGAGCAACACTGTTTTCGGCATGGCGTAGAGCACTTCTGCGCCTTGCGGGGTAACCAGCACAACATCTTCGATGCGCACGCCCCCTTGCCCTAGCAAATAAATCCCCGGCTCCACGGTCAGCAACATGCCTGGCTGTAGCGTCGTGGTGTCCCGCGGTGAAAAACGCGGATCTTCATGGACTTCAATGCCGATAGCGTGACCAGTGTTATGACCGAAATAGTCGCCAAATCCAGACTCGGTAATGACCCGGCGCGCGGCGTCGTCAATCTGCTGGCAGCGCACGCCGGGGCGAATTGCAGAGATTGCCGCGAGCTGTGCCTGCAGGACAATCTGATAGACGTCAAACAGCGGGTGAGATTCGGCGCTCACCCCTTCGCCATTCACCAGCAAGGTGCGCGTCATATCAGCAGTAGCCCTGATACAGCGCACCAAAATCGAGAGTGACAAACTCGCCCGCTGCAACAATCTTGTCGCTGGCTTTGCCGTGCGGCAGCGCCCCGCGCCAGCCGCTGGCGACAATGGTGTCAAAAGAGGCTTTTTCTGCGCCCTGCTGGCGCATAAACCACTCCAGTTCAGCGGCTATCTCGCGCTCGCTCATCCCCGCCTGAATAAAGCGGCGAATATGCTCCGCTCCGCAATCGGCAATCCCACAGGCGAGGCGGATTATCTCCACCTCCTCTGGCGTTTTGATTTGCCGCAGCACATCCGGCGTGGCGCTAACCAGTTTCGCATTGAGTTCAGACTTCCAGCGGTGCGCGGTTTCCCAACTCACCTGCTGGCCTTCAAAACCGAGCGTTTGCAACTGCTCATCGGCAATGATTTGATTGACGATAGTGGTAAGCGTGTTCGTCGCGTCAAGCAAATGCAGCTGGTAGCCTTGCGCACGGGCTTCCACCTCAACGAAATAGCGCGAATCTACCAGAATGTGCGCACTTTCACGGCTAATAACCACATAGCCTGATCCGGTGGAGATCCCCAGATGCGGCTGTTTGTTCTGCCGTGAGGAGAGAAGCACCGCATCCAGTTGTTGCACCTTAAGCCAGTTGCGCAGCGAAGCGAGTAATGTCATCTGGATTTTCCTTCTTACAGGCTATCGATTAACAATTTGCCTTTGCGGAACATCATCAGACGCAGGAACACCACCATCAGCGCAGTAATGATTGCCCCCAGCGCGATCCCCGCCATATAAACGCCCAGGTTAGTGACCAGCGGCCATGCCCAGATAGCGGATTCCGGGAACCATTGCACTGCGCCCAGCCAGACAGCTGCGGTTGAGCCGACAATCGCGCCGACCATATATGACGGAATGGCGGTGATGGGGCTTTCCAGCGCAAACGGAATCGCACCCTCACTAATCCCCATAAAGGCCAGGAACATCGCGGTCTTACCCTGCGGATAAAGTTGAGCGTTGAACAGGCGTTTGCCGGTTAAACGACGGTCAATAATGGTCGCCAGACCCAGACCAATCGGCGGAATAACGATAGCGATAGAACGAGCGGTGACCGGTAATACGTGGTCAGTGGTAAAGCTGAAGGCAACGAAACCTGCGGCTTTGTTGATCGGGCCACCAAGGTCGATTGCTGTCGCCGCGGCGATCCCCATTGCGTACATCAGCGCGCCCTTCTCACCTGCGGCAGTCAGCACAGTACGGATACCGCCGTTGATCCAGCCACCAAAGGGGGTGATGACGTAGTACATCGCCAGCATGACAAAAATGGCGGAAAGAATCGGTAGCAAAAATGTGGTTTTGAACGCTAACAGGAAATCCGGTAACTGGATTTTCTGGTTCATCCATTTCACAAGGTAACCGGCAACGATAGAAATAATCAGCGCACCAATGAAGGTGGACGGCACCGGCGAAGAGGTCGCCCATTGCATAGTGCTGGGATCGAAGTTCAGCAGTTGCGTCGGCTGGGTAGACATCAACCCGCCGATAAAACCAGCCGGGAACGCCAGTTTGCCACCGATAGAGTTCGCCACAAATGCAGCAAACATCGGAATGGCAAAACCAAACAACACGCCGCCGAAGGACTGCGACAGCCAGGCAAATTTAAGTAAGGAGAGGTCGAAACCGGAGAATTTCCCGCTATTAAGAGCATCCATGATGCCGATCTCAGCAGGAATTTTAAGCCAGCTATAAGCAATCAGCTGGCTGAAAGCGAGGATCACACCGCCCATAATTAAGGTCGGCACCATGCGTGAAATCCCTGACATCACATGCTGCGGGAGTTCACCCCAGAAGCTGCTTTTAGAGGCCTGCGGATTCTTAACTGCCGCTGCCGCACCGGATGCGCCAGGCACAACGGTTGCACTGCGTTTTTTAATGGCCATAACAATTATCCCTGTCGAATATTACTGTTGTTCAGAGGCAATCATCTCTTCGATTTCTTTGATGATGCCCGCAGCGTTTTTAATTGCGTCCTGCAAAGTGATTTCATAAACGTCGCGTGATTCGAAACGTTCGTTATCTTCCGGGGTAACTGCCACGGAATGGATGATGATGGTCGCTTCGGCGATATCCTGCGCCGTCAGGCGATTCTGGATGCCGTCCGCGCCCTGGGTTTCAATTTTCACTTCATAACCGGCTTCTACCGCCGCTTCTTCCAGCGCCTGAGCGGCCATAAAAGTGTGAGCCAGGCCCATTGGGCAGGCACATAAGGCAATCAGTTTCTTACTCATCGTTAATTCCTCGTTCAGTGATAGTTGACGAGTGAAATTATGAACGTGCAAAACAAATCGCCGTTACCAGACAAATAATGCATTTACTGGAGAATTAATCCCGCTGTACGGAAGTGTGACGCAGGTCGGCCTTGTGAGGGGACACAAAGAAAAATTGAATTAACTGTATGATTTAAAATATTATCGGGAGAGTTACCTCCCGATATAACAGGAAGGATTTACAGAATGTGACCTAAGGTCTGGCGTAAATGTGCACCGGAACCGAGAAGACCCGGATAGTCATGGACGATGAGATACACCGGAATATCATGGACATATTCTTTAAAGCGCCCTTTATCTTCAAATGCGGCACGGAAACCGGAGGCTTTGAAGAACTCAAGGAAGCGCGGCACGATACCGCCCGCAATAAACACGCCGCCAAATGTCCCGAGATTGAGCGCCAGATTGCCGCCAAAACGGCCCATAATGACGCAAAACAGCGACAATGCGCGGCGGCAATCGGTGCAGCTGTCAGCCAGCGCGCGTTCGGTAATATCTTTTGGCTTGAGATTTTCTGGCAGGCGGTTGTCAGCTTTCACAATTGCGCGATACAAATTCACCAGCCCAGGGCCAGAAAGCACGCGCTCCGCCGAAACATGACCAATTTCCGCACGCAATATTTCGAGGATAATGGCCTCTTCTTCACTATTCGGCGCAAAATCAACGTGACCGCCTTCGCCCGGCAAGCTTACCCAACGCTTATCGACATGGACCAGATGCGCAACCCCAAGCCCCGTTCCGGCACCGTAAACCGCAATAGGCTTACCTTCGACCGGTTCTGCGCCACCAAACTGAATCAGATGCTCTTTTTTCAGCATCGGGATCGCCATCGATACAGCGGTAAAATCGTTAATAATTTCCAGATGGCTAAAACCGAGATTCTTTTTCATTTCGGCAATTGAGAACGCCCAGGTATGGTTGGTCATTGCCACCCAGTCACCGGTAATTGGGCAAGCGATGGCAATACAGCCGTCTTTCACCTCGACCTTATGTTCTTCAAGATAAACGCGAATGACCGCTTCGAGGCTGGGGTAATCAAGCCCTGAATAGGTCTTAGCCTGCGAGATTTCACCACTGGCAATATCACACAGAGCAAGACGTGCGTTGGTGCCGCCCACATCACCGACTAATGCATACTTTGTCATTCTTCAACTGCTCCGCTAAAGTCAAAATAATTCTTTCTCACACTGTAAATACTTGGGGGCATAACAACAACGCCGGAAAGGCAGGCTCCCTGTAAATATCGATCTGGGTCACACAATTACTTTATCGTTTCAGCACCAATTGCAGCGATGCCTTTTTGCAAGCTGGGCAAACTAAGTATCTGACCCCGCATAAGGAATAGAACATGCTCCATCCGCGAGCCAGAACCATGTTGTTATTATCGCTCCCCGCCGTGGCAATTGGGATTGCGTCCAGTCTTATTCTGATTGTGGTGATGAAAATCGCCTCGGTATTACAGAATTTGCTCTGGCAACGACTGCCGGGAACTCTGGGGATAGCCCAGGATTCCCCCCTCTGGATCATCGGTGTATTAACGCTAACGGGTATTGCGGTGGGGTTGGTTATCCGTTTCAGCCAGGGTCATGCCGGACCAGACCCCGCCTGTGAACCGCTGATCGGCGCACCGGTTCCGCCCTCTGCGCTACCTGGACTTATCGTAGCATTAATTCTCGGTCTTGCTGGCGGCGTCAGCCTGGGGCCGGAACATCCGATCATGACCGTCAATATCGCCCTTGCCGTCGCCATTGGCGCTCGTCTGTTACCGCGCGTCAACCGAATGGAGTGGACTATTTTAGCCTCTGCCGGAACCATCGGCGCGCTGTTTGGTACACCTGTTGCGGCGGCGTTGATATTTTCGCAAACCTTAAATGGCAGTAGTGAAGTTCCGCTATGGGATCGTCTTTTTGCGCCGTTAATGGCGGCAGCAGCTGGTGCACTTACTACCGGATTATTTTTCCATCCCCATTTTTCACTGCCCATTGCGCATTACGGACAGATGGAAATGACCGATATTCTCAGCGGTGCAATTGTCGCGGCGATTGCCATCGCAGCAGGGATGGTCGCCGTATGGTGCTTACCACGGTTGCACGCGATAATGAATCAAATGAAAAATCCGGTGCTCGTGCTGGGTATTGGCGGATTTATTCTCGGAATTCTGGGGGTTATTGGTGGACCAGTTTCGCTGTTTAAAGGGCTGGATGAGATGCAGCAGATAGTGGCAAATCAGGCTTTCAGCACCAGCGATTACTTTTTGCTGGCGGTAATTAAACTTGCCGCCCTGGTCGTTGCTGCCGCCAGTGGCTTTCGCGGTGGGCGAATCTTCCCGGCAGTGTTTGTCGGCGTGGCATTAGGGTTGATGCTGCATGAGCACGTTCCCGCCGTTCCAGCGGCAATAACCGTTTCCTGCGCTATTCTCGGCATCGTGCTGGTGGTAACACGCGATGGCTGGTTAAGTCTTTTTATGGCGGCAGTCGTTGTACCCAATACCACATTGCTACCGCTGCTCTGTATCGTCATGCTTCCGGCATGGCTGTTATTAGCAGGTAAGCCGATGATGATGGTCAATCGTCCGAAGCAACAGCCACCCCACGATAATGTTTAGCAAAAAATGCTCTCCTTTATGATTTAAGAGTTATGGCGATGATACGGGGCTTTACCTCCCCGTAATATTGCGTTAACAGGCCGCTGACGGCTTCGATCGTGAAGGAGAATAACAATGTTCAGGTCACTGTTTCTGGCGGCCGCCCTGATGGCATTTACCCCGCTTGCAGCAAATGCAGGTGAAATCACCCTACTGCCATCGATCAAATTACAAATTGGCGATCGCGATCATTACGGTAATTACTGGGACGGTGGTCACTGGCGAGATCGTGATTACTGGCATCGCAATTATGAATGGCGCAAAAACCGCTGGTGGCGTCATGATAATGGCTATCATCGTGGCTGGGATAAGCGTAAAGCATATGAGCGTGGCTATCGTGAAGGCTGGCGCGATCGTGACGATCATCGCGGAAAAGGCCGCGGACATGGGCACCGCCATTAAACGCGTCCTCCAATGGAGCACAATGCCTGATGCGACGCTAGCGCGTCTTATCAGGCCTACAAACCGGCTCTTTAACGCGTAGGGCGGATAAGGCGTTTACGCCGCATCCGCCAATAGTGCCAGATACGACGCTCATTCAACTACAATCCCAGCGCCGTCCCCACCAACAACCAGATATTCAGCGCCACGACCAGCACTACAATCACCCAGCCTGTCTGTTTTACGCGTTTGCTGTTCACCAGATCGCCCATCAACTTGCTGTCACTGGTGAAAATCAGCAGTGGAACCAGCGCCAGGGCGATACCAAAACTTAACAGCACCTGACTCATAACCAGAATCCGTGTCGGATCTAATCCCATCAGAATGACAATAAATGACGGCAACATGGTGACTGTACGACGCACCCACAGCGGGATATGGAAGCGAATGAATCCCTGCATCACCACCTGCCCCGCCAGTGTCCCCACCACCGTTGAGGACAGTCCGGCAGCAACCAGACTTAACCCAAAGACCGTTGCCGCAGCATGGCTTAACAGCGGTTGCAGCGTCAGATAAGCCTCATCAAGATCGGCAACACCAGTATGACCAGAAAAGTGGAACGCCGCCGCAGCTGTAGCCATCATCGCCAGATTGACAAAACCGGCAATCGTCATGGCGATAGCCACATCCCATTTGGTGGCGGAATAACGTTGTTGACGCGAACCGCCATGTAAATGCTGAGTGAGCGAAGAGTGCAAATAAATCACATGCGGCATAATCGTCGCCCCTAACACGCCTGCTGCCAGGAAGACCGCCTCCGAAGTAGGTAAACTCGGGATCACCATTCCTTTACCCAGCTGCGCCAGGTTAGGCTGGGAGAAAATCAACTCGACAATGTAAGCCGCGGCAACAAACAACAGTAACCCGCCAATCACTTTCTCCAGCGGTTTTTGCCCGCGACGTTGCAGCATTAAAATCAGGAAAGTCGCGATCCCCGTCAGCACCGCGCCCTGCAACAACGAAACACCAAGAATGAGTTTAAAACCGATCGCCGCACCAATAAATTCCGCCAGGTCGGTTGCCATCGCAATAATTTCTGCCTGAACCCAATAGAACCACACTACGGGACGCGGATAGTGATCACGAATCTGCTCCGCCAGATTTTTACCGGTGGCAATCCCTAGTTTGGCAGAGAGGATCTGAATTAGCATCGCCATCAGGTTGGCCCAAACGACAACCCACAGTAGCTGATAGCCGAAGCTAGCACCCGCCTGAATATTGGTCGCAAAGTTACCGGGATCGATATAACCAATCGCCGCAATGAACGCAGGTCCCATTAATGCGAGCCTCATCTTGCGCGCCGCCCGTCCGCTGCTACTCTCAACGCGATAGTTCGTCATCTTGTGCCTCTAAAACATAGCCTTTGCTATGTTTCATGCTATTCTAAACGAGAATGATTATCAAATTCATTTAAATGGATTGTGGTGATTTCTCTGATAGACCAAGATTACGATTACGAAAAGATTGATGACTTGAATGTTATGGTTATGTTTAATGTTAGCACATTTACATAACTTTCAGCTTCCATACACAACATAGCAGAAATGTATGACAGATCACTATTTTTGAAGCCTGTCACAGGACGTCATTATAGTGTGTGTCAGATCTCGTTTTCCTTAACCATGTTACATAGAATGTGCACGGAAATTTAACCTGCCTCATATTTGGAGCAAATATGGACCGCGTCCTTCATTTTGTACTGGCACTTGCCGTTGTTGCGATTCTCGCACTGCTGGTAAGCAGCGACCGCAAAAAAATTCGTATCCGTTATGTTATTCAACTGCTTGTTATCGAAGTGTTACTGGCGTGGTTCTTCCTGAACTCCGACGTTGGTTTAGGCTTCGTGAAAGGCTTCTCCGAAATGTTCGAAAAACTACTCGGATTTGCCAACGAAGGGACTAACTTCGTCTTTGGTAGCATGAATGATCAAGGCCTGGCATTCTTCTTCCTGAAAGTGCTGTGCCCAATCGTCTTTATCTCTGCACTGATCGGTATTCTCCAGCACATTCGCGTGTTGCCGGTGATTATCCGCGCAATTGGTTTCCTGCTCTCCAAAGTCAACGGTATGGGCAAACTGGAATCCTTTAACGCCGTCAGCTCCCTGATTCTGGGTCAGTCAGAAAACTTTATTGCCTATAAAGATATCCTCGGCAAAATCTCCCGTAATCGTATGTACACCATGGCTGCCACGGCAATGTCCACCGTGTCGATGTCCATCGTTGGTGCATACATGACCATGCTGGAACCGAAATACGTCGTTGCTGCGCTGGTACTGAACATGTTCAGCACCTTTATCGTGCTGTCGCTGATCAATCCTTACCGTGTTGATGCCAGTGAAGAAAACATCCAGATGTCCAACCTGCACGAAGGTCAGAGCTTCTTCGAAATGCTGGGTGAATACATTCTGGCAGGTTTCAAAGTTGCCATTATCGTTGCCGCGATGCTGATCGGCTTTATCGCCCTGATCGCCGCGCTGAACGCACTGTTTGCCACCGTTACTGGCTGGTTTGGCTACAGCATCTCCTTCCAGGGCATCCTGGGCTACATCTTCTATCCGATTGCATGGGTGATGGGTGTTCCTTCCAGTGAAGCACTGCAAGTGGGCAGTATCATGGCGACCAAACTGGTTTCCAACGAGTTCGTTGCGATGATGGATCTGCAGAAAATTGCTTCCACGCTCTCTCCGCGTGCTGAAGGCATCATCTCTGTGTTCCTGGTTTCCTTCGCTAACTTCTCTTCAATCGGGATTATCGCAGGTGCAGTTAAAGGCCTGAATGAAGAGCAAGGTAACGTGGTTTCTCGCTTCGGTCTGAAACTGGTTTACGGCTCTACCCTGGTGAGTGTGCTGTCTGCGTCAATCGCAGCACTGGTGCTGTAAAACCATACATAAAAAAGCCGGGGATCATTCCCCGGCTTTTTTACGCCTGTTAATCAGCTAATGGCTGCGGGCGACCAATCAAATACCCTTGCAGATATTGCACCCCGAGCTTATGCAATAGCGCCTGCTGCTGTTGCGTCTCGACAAACTCCGCGACCACACTCAATGACTTCGCTTTCGCCAGATCGGTAATTGATCTCACAATCATCGCATCCAGCGTATTCGTGACAATATCTTTCACAAAGACGCCATCAATTTTGATGATATCAGCCTGCAAACGCTTTAACCGTTCGTAGTTGGCATATCCGGTGCCAAAGTCATCAATCGCAATCCGGAAACCAAACTTATGCAGCTGCTCGATGTTGTACATGCTGCTTTCTGCGTTAGAAAACGCCTGCTCCTCGGTGATCTCAAGAATGACCGCCTGCGGGGAGATGTGATAACGCTTAAACAGACGAATAATCCGTCCGGCAATATTCTTTTGCAGCAGCGTGAGCGGCATTAAATTGACTGAAAAGCGCGGTCCTTTTTTGTCGCAAGGGTGTGTTGCCAGCCACTTCAACAAGGATTCCAGCACTTGCAAATCAAAACGCGCGCTAAGGTTAAACTGAGCAATAAGGGGCAGAAACTTATCCGGGGTCATAATGCCGCCGTCATATTTCAGTCGCGCGAGGATCTCATCATAACCTTCACCCTCTTTGTTGCGAATTGGCTGGGCGTAGAGCAGCAAATCACCCTGATCTAACGCCGTGCGAATGGTATTCAGCAATAGCACCTGTTTAGTGGTCTGCCCGGAAACCATCTCCTCTCTGCTATCCAGCGCCAGCACATGATGATGTGCGCAGGATTGCTCCGCCAGCCAGCTTAACTGCCCCAACAAGGGTTGCAGGGTTTCCTGATTTCCATCAAAACGCCCCCAGGCAGCACCATAGCCCATATCCAGCCCGGTATTGTTCCAGTGAATTTGCCGACTATTCAGGATGTTAACCATATGCTGGAGTCGCCCTTCCGTTTCCGGCCCGCTCAGCACTAACAGCAGTTCACTACCCGGCAATTGATACAACTTTTCGTTTTCCTGCATCAACGGCAGCAGCGTACGGCAAATTGAGCGGATACAGTGAACGCGCATCATTAAGCCGTAATGACGACTCATAAACTCAAGATTATCAATGCGCAGGCAGCAAAAACTCTTGCCCGCCTCTTGCTCCGGCGCTTGTTCCAACGCACGAAAGTTGGGTAGGAGCGTTAACGGATCTGTTAGCGCCTGCAAATGCCAGCGGCGATTAAGCCATTCACTGCGATGATAAATGCGCACCATATAGAGCAGGCAAACGCTAAAGGAAATCAGCACCGCGAGAATAAATGCCAGCGAATATTCGGTTTCCACCCCTTGCAAAAAGTTCTGGTTGTAATTCAGAAGGCAAAGCGTTGAAACAGCCTAGGTGAGATTTAAAAACGGATAGCGAAGATTACCGACCCCGAGGGTAAAGATGATGAAGAAAACGGGTACCAGGTAACCGGCAATAAAGTCGTTTTCATAAGGTGTGCACAACAGAAGTAGCAGCACGCTTAACGCTGCCAGCCAGCTTAAGGTAAATGCGCGTTTCTCTTTGCCCAACGACGGAGCGATATCCCTGCGCCACAATATCTGCGCAAAGTGGGGACTTACAATCATGCGAGTGAGATAGTAGAAAAGCATGTTGTAAATCAGCACTGCGGTGAAAAGGCTTAGTAAATCAACGACCGTGAAAATGGCATCCGCATCGCCGAAAAAGGTGGATATCTTTAGCGGGAAATCAAAGAAGCTCCCCACAAGATACATGCTGCATTTGATGCCGATCGGCGTCACCAAACCAAGCCAGAACAGACGTTGCCAGACATATCGGCTGGTCAATCCATAACGCCAACGCGTCCCCAGCTGCCAGCGTAATATTGCGCAGGCACACAACACGACAAACGTCTGGCTGCCGAGCATGACCGCAGTCTGTAAAAAAGAGAGATGAAAGTTCCACAGATTGGTGCAAAACATCCCGCATAAAACGGGAACGACACCGCGCCAGCCAAAGATAAACAAGATTGACAGCATTACGCACAGTGGCATCCACGCCAGAAAGATATAACTGGAATGGATAATGGCAAGTGGCGAAATAAAACGGGATAGCTGAATAAGTACCACGGTGAGCGTAAACGCTAGTGTGAATATCTTGATATTTTTTATCAGGTTATGCTCCACAAACATGAGTACACTACTCTCACTGATCGGGGTTTTCAGGCACACAAATAATAAGTTTATTCGCATCGCGAAGCAAACAGGGGCCAGCCTGTTGCCGATTTTTCATCCAATGATGCTTTCACCAGGCGGCGCTAACCCGGACGTAAACTGTATTACAAAAGCGGCAAAAAGCAGAGACAAAAAACCCCCGCTTTGCAGCGAGGGTTGGAAATTTGGTGGAGCTAAGCGGGATCGAACCGCTGACCTCTTGCATGCCATGCAAGCGCTCTCCCAGCTGAGCTATAGCCCCGTCACGTAAAGCTTGTCGAGTTGACGGGCGGCATCATATGAATTCCGCCCGAATGTGTCAACGGCAAATTGCAACGTGTAGTTTCAATCGCTGAAAAATCAGGCAAATGAACAATTTTGGAAAACCGCTCGCATTCAGTAGTTATTCATGTCACGGTTTCCTGTAAAGTGGTGTTATAAAATGAACTACTAATAGACCCACATACATTCAGGGAATTGTTATGTCCAAGGAGAGGATGACACCAGATGAACTTGCCAGACTGACCGGCTATAGCCGCCAGACCATTAATAAATGGGTACGCAAGGAAGGCTGGACAACGTCACCAAAACCTGGCGTCCAGGGTGGTAAAGCCCGACTGGTTCACGTCAATGAACAGGTTCGTGAATATATTCGCAATGCTGAACGTCCAGAAGGTCAGGGAGAAGCGCCTGCCCTTTCTGGTGATGCGCCGCTTGAAGTATTGCTGGTGACACTGGCGAAAGAGATGACGCCAGTTGAACAAAAACAGTTTACATCCTTGCTTCTGCGGGAAGGGATTATCGGATTGTTACAACGCTTAGGGATTCGCGATAGCAAATAATATGAAAAGATTACGCAATAAAATGACCACCGAAGAACTGGCTGAATGCCTCGGTGTGGCTAAACAAACTGTTAACCGTTGGATCAGAGAAAAAGGCTGGAAAACGGAAAAATTTCCCGGCGTGAAAGGCGGTCGTGCCAGACTTATTCTGGTCGATACGCAAGTTTGCGAGTTTATTCAGAACACGCCAGCCTTCCATAACACACCAATGTTGATGGAAGCTGAAGAGAGAATTGCTGAATACGCTCCTGGAGCACGCGCCCCGGCGTATCGACAAATCATCAACGCGATAGATAATATGACAGACATTGAGCAGGAAAAAGTCGCGCAATTTTTGTCACGTGAAGGAATTCGCAATTTCCTCGCCCGTCTCGATATTGACGAATCAGCATAAATAAAAAACGGCAGGATATTATCTCCTGCCGTTTATCTTTTTACACGCTAATTACTGCTGATTTTCGCGTTCAGCAATAAAATCCAGCGCTTTGTTGATACGCTCGATACTGCGGGTCTTACCAATTGCGTGAACGGTAACATCCAGTGCTGGAGACTGCCCCGCACCGGTTACGGCGACACGCAGCGGCATACCAACTTTACCCATACCCACTTCCAGCTCATCCGCCGTCGCCTGAATAGCGTGATGAACGTTTTCAGCGGTCCAGTCAGTAATCGCGGCCAGTTTGTCACGAACCACTTCCAGCGGCTGACGCGCTACCGGACGCAGATGTTTTTTCGCCGCATCGGCATCGAACTCAGCAAAATCTTCGTAGAAATAACGGCAGCTCTGTGCCATCTCTTTCAGCGTCTTGCAGCGTTCGCCCAGCAGTTTCACCAGATCAGCCAGCTGCGGGCCGTTACGGGTATCGATATTTTCCTGCTCAATGTGCCACTGTAAGTGAGTAGCAACATACTCCGGCGGCAGCGCGTTAATGTAGTGATGGTTCAGCCACAGCAGCTTGTCGGTGTTGAACGCACTGGCAGATTTGCTGACGGCATTCAAAGTGAAGTATTTGATCATCTCTTCACGAGTGAAGATTTCCTGATCGCCGTGGGACCAGCCCAGACGCACCAGATAGTTCAGCAGTGCTTCTGGCAAATAACCGTCATCACGATACTGCATTACGCTGACTGCCCCGTGACGTTTGGACAGTTTTTTACCGTCATCGCCATTGATCATAGAAACGTGCGCGTAAACCGGCACCGGCGCTTTCAGGGCCTTAAGAATGTTGATCTGGCGCGGCGTGTTGTTGATATGGTCTTCGCCACGGATAACGTGGGTGATTTCCATATCCCAGTCATCGACAACCACACAGAAGTTATAGGTTGGGGAACCATCGGTACGGCGGATAATAAGATCGTCCAGTTCCTGGTTGCTGAACTCGATCGGACCACGGATCTGATCGTCAAAAACAACAGAACCTTCCTGCGGGTTAGCAAAACGTACAACACACGGTTCATCATCAGCATGATGCTCATGGCTGTGGCGGCAGCGACCGTCATAACGCGGCTTCTCACCTTTCGCCATTTGCTCTTCGCGCAGCGCTTCCAGGCGCTCTTTAGAGCAATAGCATTTATAAGCAGTGCCCTCTTCCAGCATCTGATCGATCACCGCGTTGTAGCGATCAAAACGTTTGGTCTGGTAGTACGGACCTTCATCCCACTCCAGGCTCAGCCAGTTCATGCCATCCATAATGGCTTCGATAGCTTCCGGCGTGGAACGCTCAAGATCGGTGTCTTCAATACGCAGCACGAACTCACCGCCGTGGTTACGTGCAAAAAGCCAGGAGTAAAGAGCAGTACGCGCGCCGCCAACGTGCAGATAGCCTGTTGGGCTTGGCGCGAAGCGAGTTTTGATTTTCATGAAATGGCCTTACGTTTAGAAAGATGCCGACAACCGGCAAATCCTGGAAAAATTGAGTGGGCGATATTCTATCACTCCCGCCTGATTCCTCAATGTAGTTCGGGTTTCTACCTTACGCATTATTGTTTTCGTTGACAAATTGCGCAACACGGTCTGTTTTGCGATCATCTTGCTTAAATTTACGACGAACGAACAATTTCTTTAGAAAATGCGTTGACTCATTTTGAACTCTCCCTATAATGCGACTCCACACAGCGGGGGTGATTAGCTCAGCTGGGAGAGCACCTCCCTTACAAGGAGGGGGTCGGCGGTTCGATCCCGTCATCACCCACCAACTACTTTATGTAGTCTCCGCCGTGTAGCAAGAAATTGAGAAGTGGGTGATTAGCTCAGCTGGGAGAGCACCTCCCTTACAAGGAGGGGGTCGGCGGTTCGATCCCGTCATCACCCACCACTTCGGGTCGTTAGCTCAGTTGGTAGAGCAGTTGACTTTTAATCAATTGGTCGCAGGTTCGAATCCTGCACGACCCACCAATGTAAAAAAGCGCCCTAAAGGCGCTTTTTTACTATCTGCGATACTCAAAGATTCGAACCTGCAGCAGGTTTGAGTTGAGCGCAGCGAAACAACGGAGCCGCTCGCGGCGACGGCCCGAAGGGCGAGCGAAGCGAGTCATCCTGCACGACCCACCAATGCAAAAAAGCGCCCTAAAGGCGCTTTTTTGCTATCTGCGATTTGTAAGATTGATTTTTCTTCTCAAGTTCCTTGTTCTTCTACCGATATTACCTCGTACAGTGACGAGGACTGAACAATGGCCACTATCTCTTCAACTTCAATTCCTTCCATACAAACACAGAGTAGTAACAGGGCATCACAAGGTAGCGATGTTGCTTCACAAATCGCGCGGATAAGTCAGCAAATCATCAAACTCACTCAACAAATTAAAGAGATTGTAGACACTAGCGGCAGTGCTGAAGACAAGCAAAAACAGGCCGAATTGATTCAACAGCAAATCACCCTACTGGAAACACAACTGGCGCAGTTGCAGAAACAGCAGGCAGAAAAGGCGCAGGAGAAAGAGCAGCGTTTGTCTCTGAATGTATCCCTTCTAAATCCTGTTGAAAAAACGACTCATATCGATATCTATATCTGATACAACGGATCCCCTTCCCGACCAGCCATTAGCGCATTGCCCTGGTCTCGTACCACGTCCCATAACGCTTCAGCGGCGGTGGAAAGTGAACGGTTCTTCCTGCGCACCAGCATCAACTGGCGTTCAACCACCGGCGTAATGCGCTTAACCACCAGTGGGCTACCTTCAGGCAATGGTAGCGCCAGTGCAGGAAGAATACTGATGCCGATGCCTGCGGCTACCATCGGGAACAGCGTCGCCGGATGTCCAATCTCCTGCACAATATTCGCCTGAATACCATTGCGCGCCAGCGCTGCGTCAATCAGCGGTCGGCTGCCTGACGCGTAATCCTGCAACACCAATTTCGCTCCCTGTAATGCCTGCCAGGGTACATAATCTTCCACGGCCAAAGCGCTATCGCGATGGCAAAGCAGAAAGAAAGGCTCGGAAAGAATCGCTTCACATTGCAGATCGCCCACTGGGCCTGGATCGATGACGATGCCAAAGTCGACATCTCCCTGGCGAATACTTTCCATCACCCACTGCTGCGGACGATCATGCAGGACAAACTGAATATCTGGATAGCGGCGATGGCTTTCAGCAATGCATTGCGGAATAAGATGCGCGGAAATGGTCTGGCTGGCAGCGACCCGAACTTTTCCGCTCAGTTGTTGCCCCATACGCCCGGTATCGCGCAACGTGCTGTTAAGTTCATCCAGCAGTCGCTCAAGACGCAAAGCCAACTGCTGCCCTGCATCTGTAAGCACCACTTCACGCGTGGTTCTGTCCAGCAGGCGAACACCAGTATGATTTTCCAGCTCCTTCACACTGTGACTTACTGCCGACTGGCTCAAGCCGATACGCTCTCCTGCACGACTAAAACTTTTCTCCTGCGCTACTGTGACGAAAACCTTTAATTGTTTTAAAGAATAATTCATCTGTTTTCTTCATGAATGGATGCAATAAATCAATTTTATTTCTCAAACTGGAAGAAGCACAATAGAACCATCGATCATCTGGAGTCTTTATGAAACTTTTTCGTATCCTCGATCCTTTCACCTTAACCCTGATCACGGTGGTGTTGCTGGCCTCTTTCTTTCCGGCCAGAGGCGATTTCGTCCCCTTCTTTGAAAATCTGACCACCGCAGCTATTGCCCTGCTGTTCTTTATGCACGGCGCGAAGTTGTCGCGTGAGGCGATTATTGCTGGCGGTGGTCACTGGCGACTGCATTTGTGGGTAATGTGCAGCACCTTCGTGCTGTTTCCGATTCTGGGTGTACTGTTTGCCTGGTGGAAACCGGTAAATGTCGACCCGATGCTCTACTCCGGTTTTCTCTACTTGTGCATTCTCCCGGCTACCGTGCAGTCTGCAATCGCCTTCACGTCAATGGCGGGCGGTAACGTCGCGGCGGCGGTTTGTTCTGCGTCAGCATCCAGCCTGCTGGGGATTTTCCTTTCACCATTGCTGGTTGGTCTGGTGATGAACGTTCACGGTGCAAGGGGCAGCCTTGAGCAGGTCGGTAAAATTATGCTGCAACTGCTGCTGCCGTTTGTGTTGGGGCATCTTTCCCGGCCGTGGATTGGTGACTGGGTGTCGCGCAATAAAAAATGGATTGCGAAAACTGACCAGACGTCCATTCTGTTGGTGGTTTATACAGCGTTCAGCGAAGCCGTCGTTAATGGTATCTGGCATAAAGTTGGCTGGGGATCATTGCTGTTTATCGTGGTGGTCAGCTGCGTTCTTCTGGCTATCGTGATTGTAGTTAACGTCTTTATGGCACGCCGACTGGGCTTCAATAAGGCAGATGAAATTACTATCGTCTTTTGTGGTTCGAAAAAGAGTCTGGCAAATGGCATCCCGATGGCAAACATTCTGTTCCCCACATCGGTGATCGGTATGATGGTGCTGCCCCTGATGATTTTCCATCAGATCCAATTGATGGTCTGTGCGGTGCTAGCGCGTCGATACAAACGCCAGACCGAACAGTTACAGGCGCAGCAGGAAAGCAGCGCCGATAAAGCTTAAAGCGGACGCTTCAGGGGCTGGACCAGTTGCGTCAGCCCCTCGGTTTTAATCAGCAGCGTGATTTGCATTAGCTCACCGAGCTTCCCTGCCGGGAACTCATCTTTGCGGGCAAACCACAGCAGATACTCCTCCGGCAGGTCAATTAAGCGACGCCCTTTGTATTTGCCAAACGGCATTATCGTATTGGCTATTTCAATCAGCTGCTCTTTTTCCATCTCAGCTACCCAGCAAACGCAGCATTTCCGCTTCGTCGATGACTTCAATGCCCAGTTCCTGCGCCTTCGCCAGTTTAGATCCTGCAGCTTCACCCGCTATCACCAGATCGGTTTTCTTCGACACGCTGCCCGCGACTTTCGCGCCCAGTTCGACCAGTCGAGCTTTAGCGTCATCACGCGACATCTGGCTTAAGCTGCCCGTAAGCACCACGGTTTTACCAGCAAACGGGCTGTCAATCTCTTCCGCGTTGATAACGATCGGCGCAGGCCAGTGAACACCTTCCGCCAACAGCTCGCTGATGACATTGCGGTTGCTTTCTTCGGCAAAGAAGTTGTGAACGTGGGATGCAACGACAATGCCAACATCAGGCACCTTTTGCAGCTCTTCAATCGAAGCGGCTTCCAGCGCTTCCAGCGTGCCGAAATATGCCGCCAGACCTGCTGCGGTGGCCTCGCCGACTTCACGGATGCCAAGTGCATAGAGGAAGCGAGCAAAGGTGGTTTCTTTCGCTTTTTCCAGCGCGTTAACCACGTTTTGTGCCAATTTTGGCCCCATACGCTCCAGTCCGGTCAGTTTGCCTGCGGTGAGTTTGAACAGATCTGCCGGAGTATGGACATATTCTTTTTCAACCAGCTGATCGATGATTTTGTCGCCCATTCCGTCAACATCCATCGCACGGCGGGAAACAAAGTGTTTCAGCGACTCTTTACGCTGCGCACCGCAAATCAGGCCACCGGTACAGCGGGCAACCGCTTCACCTTCCACACGCTCAACGTCAGAACCACATACCGGACAATGCGTCGGGAATACAACCTCACGGGTATCTTCCGGGCGTTCAGAAAGCACGACGTTAACCACCTGCGGGATCACGTCGCCAGCGCGGCGAATCACCACTTTATCGCCAATGCGTAAACCAAGACGTTCGATTTCATCCGCATTGTGTAAGGTTGCGTTACTCACCAGCACGCCAGCAACATGGACAGGTTCCAGACGCGCAACAGGCGTAATCGCGCCAGTACGCCCAACCTGAAACTCGACGTCACGCACAAAGGTCATCTGCTCCTGCGCCGGGAATTTAAACGCTACCGCCCAGCGCGGGGCACGCGCGACAAAGCCAAGCTGCTCCTGCTGTTCCAGTGAGTTGACCTTAATCACCACGCCGTCGATATCAAAGCCCAGCGTCGGGCGGTCTTCTTCCACTTTGTGATAGAACGCCAGCACTTCTTCCGCCGATTCACAAAGCGTTACCCGATCGCTGACCGGCAACCCCCACTTTTTAAATTGCAGTAAACGGCCAAGATGAGTATCCGGCAGCTCGCCCCCTTCCAGAACACCAACGCCATAGCAGAAAAAAGTGAGCGGTCGCTTCGCTGTAATACGCGGATCAAGCTGACGCAGTGAACCAGCTGCCGCATTACGTGGGTTAGCAAAAACTTTCCCGCCCGTGCGTCGCGCATCTTCGTTAATCTTTTCGAACCCCGCCTGCGGCAGGAACACTTCACCACGCACTTCCAGACGCGCCGGGATATTCTCTCCGTGCAGCTTCAGCGGAATGGCGCGAATAGTACGCACATTAGACGTGATATCTTCCCCGGTGGTGCCATCGCCACGGGTCGCGGCACTGACTAAAACGCCATTTTCATACAGAATACTGACGGCAAGGCCATCCAGCTTCAGCTCACAGCACCAGGTGACTTTCTCGTTGTTTTTCAGACGGTCCTGCACACGTTTGTTGAAAGCAAGAAAGCTTTCTTCATCAAAAACGTTATCCAGTGACAGCATTGGTACTTCATGGCGTATCTGGCTGAAAGCTGCCAGCGGCGCAGCACCTACACGTTGGGTAGGCGAATCAGGCGTAATCAGTTCTGGATGTTTGGTTTCCAGCTCGCGCAGTTCGCGCATCAGCCTGTCGTATTCAGCGTCGGGAATTTCCGGCGCATCCATCACATGATAAAGATATTCATGATGGCAAAGCGTCGTTCGCAGTTCTGTCAGTTGTTGTTCGATTGATTCCATATCGCACCATCAATGCTAAAAACCCCCGACAAGCGGGGGTTCGAAGAGGAGTTAATTTGCCTTAAGTGTATCAGGCGTTGGCGTCTTTGACTTCGCGGATGATGTCCTGGTACTCGCGCAATTTCTGCGGAGTCATCATACTGCGCTGATCGTCAAGCACGACACCGCCCACTTCATCGGCAATATGCTGCGCAGATTGCAGCATCAGCTTGAAGTTCTGCAGCTCGTCACCGTAAGACGGTACCTGCATAAAGATAGTGACACCCGGAGTAGTGAAATCCTTCATTTCAGGATCAAAGGTTCCCGGTTTCACCATATTCGCCAGGCTGAATAACGCCGGGCCGCTGCCATCCGGGCTAAGATGACGATGGTAAATATTCATATCGCCAAAAATGAAGCCCGCTTGTTGAATGCTGTTAAGAAGCAGTTCACCGTTTAGCTCGCTACCGTGATGCGCCGCGACGTTCATGATAATCACCGCTTCTTTGCGCTTCGGTTTATCCATAACTGGAGCCGGTTCCGCTACAGGCTCAGGCTGTGGTGCCGCTACGGGTTCTGCAGGCTGGAAAGCCTGTTGTGCCGGTTGCGGTGCTGAATGCACTGGCTGCGGCGCTGGCGCGACCTGTGGCGAAACTGGCTGCTGGACCGGTTGACGCGGCTGCGCAGACGCATAAGGCGGTTGGTACTGGTGTTGCGGCGACGGACGAGCAGCCTCATGCTCCTGAGCGTTAGCCGGGGCATGATTCACGCGGTGAACACGAACCTCACCAACGCCCTCATCATCTTCGACATCCTCGTCATAAGAATCGTCGTCACGTTTTGACTTCATTCGTTTTAATGGCCGATCGCGGAACATAGAAGATCGTTCTTTACGGCTGGTCCAGAAACCATGTACCAGTAAAGCGATTATGGCGATCGCGCCAACAATGATTAATATCAGACGCAAATCCTGCATCATTATATTCTCTGTTGTTCTAACACCTTGCCACCACGGCAAACATTTACTCACTAAGAGTATTTGCCGATTACCTCAAGTGCAAGTGCACTATTAACTTTCACAGCACAAAGATAGATGAAATCGTGCTTTTTGCTGTTTTTTCGAACATATCCTAACTGTCCATTGCGCAATTACCCGGTAAAATACGCAGAATTTTCCTGGGATTGGTCAAAAGGAGCTCATCCTGATTATGGTTTCATCATTCACATCTGCCCCACGCAGCGGTTTTTACTATTTTGCGCAAGGCTGGAAGCTCGTCTCGCAACCTGGGATTCGGCGTTTCGTTATTTTACCGCTGCTGGTCAATATTTTGTTGATGGGGGGCGCATTCTGGTGGCTCTTTACACAGCTCGATGTCTGGATCCCGACTTTCATGAGTTACGTTCCGGACTGGCTACAATGGCTGAGTTATCTGTTGTGGCCTCTGGCTGTCATCTCTGTGCTGTTAGTGTTTGGCTATTTCTTCTCCACGATTGCTAACTGGATTGCCGCTCCGTTTAACGGTTTATTGGCTGAACAACTGGAAGCACGATTGACTGGCGCTACACCGCCAGATACCGGGATTTTCGGTATCATGAAAGATGTGCCGCGAATCATGAAACGCGAATGGCAAAAATTTGTCTGGTATCTGCCGCGCGCAATTGTATTACTAATTCTTTACTTCATCCCTGGTATTGGGCAAACCGTCGCGCCGGTACTGTGGTTCCTGTTTAGCGCCTGGATGTTAGCCATCCAGTATTGCGATTACCCCTTCGATAACCACAAAGTGCCGTTTAAAGAGATGCGCACCGCCCTGCGCACACGCAAAATCACCAATATGCAGTTTGGTGCTTTAACCAGCCTGTTTACGATGATCCCGCTGCTTAATCTGTTCATCATGCCCGTTGCCGTTTGTGGCGCGACGGCGATGTGGGTCGATTGCTATCGCGATAAACACGCGATGTGGCGGTAACAATCTACCGGTTATTTTGTAAACCGTTTGTGTGAAACAGGGGTGGCTTATGCCGCCCCTTATTCCATCTTGCATGTCATTATTTCCCTTCTGTATATAGATATGCTAAATCCTTACTTCCGCATATTCTCTGAGCGGGTATGCTACCTGTTGTATCCCAATTTCATACAGTTAAGGACAGGCCATGAGTAAGATTTTTGAAGATAACTCGCTGACTATCGGTCACACGCCGCTGGTTCGCCTGAATCGCATCGGTAACGGACGCATTCTGGCGAAGGTGGAATCTCGTAACCCCAGCTTCAGCGTTAAGTGCCGTATCGGTGCCAACATGATTTGGGATGCCGAAAAGCGCGGCGTGCTGAAACCAGGCGTTGAACTGGTTGAACCGACCAGCGGTAATACCGGGATTGCACTGGCCTATGTAGCTGCCGCTCGCGGTTACAAACTCACCCTGACCATGCCAGAAACCATGAGTATTGAACGCCGCAAGCTGCTGAAAGCGTTAGGTGCAAACCTGGTGCTGACGGAAGGTGCTAAAGGCATGAAAGGCGCAATCCAAAAAGCAGAAGAAATTGTCGCCAGCAATCCAGAGAAATACCTGCTGCTGCAACAATTCAGCAATCCGGCAAACCCTGAAATTCACGAAAAAACCACCGGTCCGGAGATCTGGGAAGATACCGACGGTCAGGTTGATGTATTTATTGCTGGCGTTGGGACTGGCGGTACGCTGACTGGCGTCAGCCGCTACATTAAAGGCACCAAAGGCAAGACCGATCTTATCTCTGTCGCCGTTGAGCCAACCGATTCTCCAGTTATCGCCCAGGTGCTGGCAGGTGAAGAGATTAAACCTGGCCCGCATAAAATTCAGGGTATTGGCGCTGGTTTTATCCCGGCTAACCTCGATCTCAAGCTGGTCGATAAAGTCATTGGCATCACCAATGAAGAAGCCATTTCTACCGCCCGTCGTCTAATGGAAGAAGAAGGTATTCTTGCAGGTATCTCTTCTGGAGCAGCTGTTGCCGCAGCGTTGAAACTACAAGAAGATGAAAGCTTTACCAACAAGAATATTGTGGTTATTCTACCATCATCGGGTGAGCGTTATTTAAGCACCGCATTGTTTGCCGATCTCTTCACTGAGAAAGAATTGCAACAGTAATGCCAGCTTGTTAAAAATGCGTAAAAAAGCACCTTTTTAGGTGCTTTTTTGTGGCCTGCTTCAAACTTTCGCCCCTCCTGGCATTGATTCAGCCTGTCGGAACTGGTATTTAACCAGACTAATTATTTTGATGCGCGAAATTAATCGTTACAGGAAAAGCCAAAGCTGAATCGATTTTATGATTTGGTTCAATTCTTCCTTTAGCGGCATAATGTTTAATGACGTACGAAACGTCAGCGGTCAACACCCGCCAGCAATGGACTGTATTGCGCTCTTCGTGCGTCGCGTCTGTTAAAAACTGGCGCTAACAATACAGGCTAAAGTCGAACCGCCAGGCTAGACTTTAGTTCCACAACACTAAACCTATAAGTTGGGGAAATACAATGTTCCAGCAAGAAGTTACCATTACCGCTCCGAACGGTCTGCACACCCGCCCTGCTGCCCAGTTTGTAAAAGAAGCTAAGGGCTTCACTTCTGAAATTACTGTGACTTCCAACGGCAAAAGCGCCAGCGCGAAAAGCCTGTTTAAACTGCAGACTCTGGGCCTGACTCAAGGTACCGTTGTGACTATCTCCGCAGAAGGCGAAGACGAGCAGAAAGCGGTTGAACATCTGGTTAAACTGATGGCGGAACTCGAGTAATTTCCCGGGTTCTTTTAAAAATCAGTCACAAGTAAGGTAGGGTTATGATTTCAGGCATTTTAGCATCCCCGGGTATCGCTTTCGGTAAAGCTCTGCTTCTGAAAGAAGACGAAATTGTCATTGACCGGAAAAAAATTTCTGCCGACCAGGTTGCTCAGGAAGTTGAACGTTTTCTGAGCGGTCGTGCCAAGGCATCAGCCCAGCTGGAAACGATCAAAACGAAAGCTGGTGAAACGTTCGGTGAAGAAAAAGAAGCCATCTTTGAAGGGCATATTATGCTGCTCGAAGATGAGGAGCTGGAGCAGGAAATCATAGCCCTGATTAAAGATAAACACATGACAGCTGACGCAGCTGCTCATGAAGTTATCGAAGGTCAGGCTTCTGCCCTGGAAGAGCTGGATGATGAATACCTGAAAGAACGTGCGGCTGACGTACGTGATATCGGTAAGCGCCTGCTGCGCAACATCCTGGGCCTGAAGATTATCGACCTGAGCGCCATTCAGGATGAAGTCATTCTGGTTGCCGCTGACCTGACGCCGTCCGAAACCGCACAGCTGAACCTGAAGAAGGTGCTGGGTTTCATCACCGACGCGGGTGGCCGTACTTCCCACACCTCTATCATGGCGCGTTCTCTGGAACTGCCTGCTATCGTGGGTACCGGTAGCGTCACCTCTCAGGTGAAAAATGACGACTATCTGATTCTGGATGCCGTAAATAATCAGGTTTACGTCAATCCAACCAACGAAGTTATTGATAAAATGCGCGCTGTTCAGGAGCAAGTGGCTTCTGAAAAAGCAGAGCTTGCTAAACTGAAAGATCTGCCAGCTATTACGCTGGACGGTCACCAGGTAGAAGTATGCGCTAACATTGGTACGGTTCGTGACGTTGAAGGTGCAGAGCGTAACGGCGCTGAAGGCGTTGGTCTGTATCGTACTGAGTTCCTGTTCATGGACCGCGACGCGCTGCCCACTGAAGAAGAACAGTTTGCTGCTTACAAAGCAGTGGCTGAAGCGTGTGGCTCGCAGGCGGTTATCGTTCGTACCATGGACATCGGCGGCGACAAAGAGCTGCCATACATGAACTTCCCGAAAGAAGAGAACCCGTTCCTCGGCTGGCGCGCTATCCGTATCGCGATGGATCGTAAAGAGATCCTGCGCGATCAGCTCCGCGCTATCCTGCGTGCCTCGGCTTTCGGTAAATTGCGCATTATGTTCCCGATGATCATCTCTGTTGAAGAAGTGCGTGCACTGCGCAAAGAGATCGAAATCTACAAACAGGAACTGCGCGACGAAGGTAAAGCGTTTGACGAGTCAATTGAAATCGGCGTAATGGTGGAAACACCGGCTGCCGCAACAATTGCACGTCATTTAGCCAAAGAAGTTGATTTCTTTAGTATCGGCACCAATGATTTAACGCAGTACACTCTGGCAGTTGACCGTGGTAATGATATGATTTCACACCTTTACCAGCCAATGTCACCGTCCGTGCTGAACTTGATCAAGCAAGTTATTGATGCTTCTCATGCTGAAGGCAAATGGACTGGCATGTGTGGTGAGCTTGCTGGCGATGAACGTGCTACACTTCTGTTGCTGGGGATGGGTCTGGACGAATTCTCTATGAGCGCCATTTCTATCCCGCGCATTAAGAAGATTATCCGTAACACGAACTTCGAAGATGCGAAGGTGTTAGCAGAGCAGGCTCTTGCTCAACCGACAACGGACGAGTTAATGACGCTGGTTAACAAGTTCATTGAAGAAAAAACAATCTGCTAATCCACGAGATGCGGCCCAATTTACTGCTTAGGAGAAGATCATGGGTTTGTTCGATAAACTGAAATCTCTGGTTTCCGACGACAAAAAGGATACCGGAACTATTGAGATCATTGCTCCGCTCTCTGGCGAGATCGTCAATATCGAAGACGTGCCGGATGTCGTTTTTGCGGAAAAAATCGTTGGTGATGGTATTGCTATCAAACCAACGGGTAACAAAATGGTCGCGCCTGTAGACGGTACCATTGGTAAAATCTTTGAAACCAATCACGCGTTCTCTATCGAATCTGATAGCGGCGTTGAACTGTTCGTCCACTTCGGTATCGACACCGTTGAACTGAAAGGCGAAGGCTTCAAGCGTATTGCTGAAGAAGGTCAGCGCGTGAAAGTTGGCGATACTGTCATTGAATTTGATCTGCCGCTGCTGGAAGAGAAAGCCAAGTCTACCCTGACTCCGGTTGTTATCTCCAACATGGACGAAATCAAAGAACTGATCAAACTGTCCGGTAGCGTAACCGTGGGTGAAACCCCGGTTATCCGCATCAAGAAGTAATTCTTGCCGCAGTGAAAAATGGCGCCCATCGGCGCCATTTTTTATGCTTCCGCCAGCGGCGGCAAAATCAATTCATCGCTCTCATGCTGCTGGGTGTAGCGCATCACTTCCAGTACGCGCAACCCCGCACGGTGCACCGCATCGTTTAACGCCTTCCCTTTCAGCAAACCACTGATAAGCTGAGCACAAAACAGGTCGCCAGTCCCTTTCAGGTCGGTTTTTACCCGTGAATGGGAAATGACATTCACGCTGTCGGCACTGACCACCACCACCTGCATCTCCTGATTTTCTTCATTACCGGAGGCGCTGGTAATCACCACCCATTTTAATGTGTCTGAAAGCAGACTTTTTGCGGCAGCAATGGCACTGTCGAGATCGCGGCAATTTTTACCGGTCAGGATTTCCAGCTCAAAGATATTGGGGGTAATTCCCTGCGCCAGCGGCAGTAAATATTGTCGATACGCCTCGGGAAGGTCAGGTTTGACATAAATTCCGCTATCAATATCGCCAATCACCGGATCGACCATGATCAATAGGTCAGGATGGTCTTTGCGTAGCGCAGTCAGCCACTCGGCAAGGATTTTGATTTGCGATGCCGTTCCCATATAGCCCGTGGTTACAGCACGAAGTTGGCGCAGCGCATCACGCTCCTGAAGCGCACGCAAATAGCCGCTAAACCATTCGTCCGGAATCGCACCACCGTAGAAAGTGTCATAATGCGGCGTATTGCTCAGCAATACCGTCGGCACGGCAAAGACATTCAAGCCGTTCTGTTTTATAGCAGGCACCGCAATGCTGTTGCCTACGCTTCCGTACACTACCTGCGACTGCACGGCGACGATATCCGCCTGCAGCGCCCTACTCTTATCGTTAAACAACAACAAACTACTCATTTAATTTTTTCTCCTTGCCGATGATCCTCATCGTATTCCAACCGAAACTTTACCTGATTCTGGCAGTCAAATCGGCTATTACAAAACAAAGATAAGGTAATTCAGTGAAGAAAATCATTTGTCTGGCCATTACGCTGCTAATGACACTCCCCGCTTACGCGAAGTTAACTGTTCATGAAGAAGCCCGCATCAACGCCATGCTGGAGGGATTAGCACAGAAAAAGGATTTGATATTTGTGCGCAACGGTGATGAACATACCTGCGATGAAGCGGTTTCCCACCTGCGTCTGAAGCTCGGCAATACCCGTAACCGCATTGACACTGCCGAGCAGTTTATTGATAAGGTAGCTTCGTCGTCATCGATTACCGGGAAGCCGTATATCGTGAAGATCCCCGGTAAGAGCGATGAGAACGCACAGCCTTTTTTACATGCGTTAATTGCGCAGACGGATAAAACGGTGCCTGCGGAAGGAAATTAATCCGCTTTGGTAAGGCATTTACAGGAGGTAACATGAAAAAATGCTTTATTTATCACGATGAAAAATCGAATAAATTTTGGTGGATAGATTACGAAGGGGATAGTTTAGCTGTCAACTATGGCAAGGTAGGTAGTATTGGTAAATTCCATACAAAAGAATTCGATAATGAAGAACAGTGTCTGAAAGAAGCCAGTAAATTGATTGCCGCAAAAATGAAAAAAGGATATCAAGAAACTCCAGACTTTAACTTCATGGATCTCTACTATTTTGATGATGAAGAGATTGGGTTACATCTTAAAACGTCACACCCAAACTTCCAGTGCCATTTTACTGATCCACTTTATATGTGTTGCTGGGATGAAGAATCTCCTTTTGGTAGCGATGAAGGTGCTGATGCTCTAAACGAACTTGAAAATAGCCTCCGTTCTGGACTGTGCTGATTTCCCTCAAATGTTAATTGAAACTATGTGGGGTATGAAATACATCGCTATGGACAGTATTCTTGAAGAGGATGTGCGTGCGCAATTACTAGCCGATGAAATGAGCTCTATCCAGAGCAATATGATTACCTACGCGACTGCATTCGGTCAGATCAAAGTCATGGGTAAAATCTCCCATAAACTTAAAAAGATGGGACTCAATGCACTAGCGCGTCATCAGCTTACCGCAAAAATTCTTCAATGGGGTGACGGTCAGGACTCACCAATACTTCAAAAAATGATTGATGACCTTACTTCTTTTCCACACGAAAATTAAAAACTACATTTGTCGGCAGCAACAACTGCCGACAAATCAGATTATTGACAAAGTGCACTTTGTTTATGCCGGATGCGGCGTAAACGCCTGATCCGGCATAAAAATATTGCTAATTCAATATATTGCAGAAACATTGTAGGCCTGATAAGCGGAGCGCATCAGGCAGTTTTGCGTTTGTCATCAGTCTCCAATGCTATTAATCCTTAAATCCCTGCCCCCTGACTAAAATGCTCTTCCCCAAACACTCCGGTGGAGAGGTAGCGATCGCCACGATCGCAGATGATCGCTACCACCACCGCACCAGGGTTAGCTTTTGCCACCCGCAGTGCTCCAGCAACCGCGCCGCCTGAGCTGACGCCACAGAATATTCCTTCCCGCACCGCCAGTTCGCGCATGGTGTTTTCCGCATCGCGCTGATGAATATCCAGCACCTCATCCACCAGCGCAGCGTTGAAAATCCCCGGCAGATATTCCGCAGGCCAGCGGCGAATGCCCGGAATACTGCTGCCTTCTTCCGGTTGCAGGCCAACAATGGTCACCGGTTTGGATTGTTCGCGCATAAAGCGTGAAACGCCGGTGATAGTGCCGGTCGTCCCCATGCTGGAGACAAAATGAGTGATGCGCCCGCCGGTTTGCTGCCAGATTTCCGGCCCGGTGGTGGTGTAATGCGCATAAGGGTTATCGGGATTATTGAACTGATCGAGCAGCTTTCCTTCGCCACGATTCGCCATCTCCAGCGCCAGATCGCGCGCACCTTCCATGCCCTGCTCTTTGGTGACAAGAATCAGTTCCGCACCATAAGCATGCATCGCCGCACGGCGTTCCTGGCTCATGTTGTCGGGCATCAGCAATTTCATGCGATAGCCTTTCAGCGCGGCAATCATTGCCAGCGCAATGCCGGTGTTACCACTGGTGGCTTCGATTAAGACATCACCCGGTTTAATTTCCCCGCGCTTTTCCGCCTCGACGATCATCGAAAGTGCCGCACGATCTTTCACCGAACCTGCCGGGTTATTGCCTTCCAGTTTTAACCACACTTCACTGCCGTTATCCGGCCCCATTCGCTGCAACTTCACCAGAGGCGTATTGCCTATTGTTTGTTCTAATGTACTCACGATCTCTATCCATACGTGGTGTTGCCTGATGCGACGCTTGCGCGTCTTATCAGGCCTACAGGTTACAAACCTTGCCATTAAAAAGCCCGGATCGCGGGAAGCGCCTCCGGGCGTTTAACATTCACTCAACCTATCAGGCGCTTTGTGCGAGAGCAAGTTCCTCATCGCGGGTTTCAATACGCTCGTCGCCGTTATACAGCCGCGCATGTTGCAGACCAACGAATAAACGCTCGCCACGCTGCGGGGCATCGTCGCCATGCATCACGACCGTCAGCGGTTCGTTGTACCACCCCAGCGGCTGCACCACTAATTGGGTGTAGTGACCTTTCGGGCTGGCTTCCAGTACCTGTACCGGCAGCGGCGAATCGAGACTGGTACGGCGGCTGATATCCACTTCCCACGGGCGCAGGAAGAGATCCACCGGACCCTGATACGCAGGTGTGTAGCCCAGCGGCCAGCGATGCGCGCCAACATGGAACTGCCCGCCGCGAATGGTTCCCTGCAGGCGGTTCACTTCGCCCATAAATTCGAGTACAAAACGGGTCGCTGGTTCGCGCCATACCTGATTCGGCGCATCAGCCTGTTCAATATTCCCCTGACTCATCACCACTACACGATCGGCTACTTCGGTCGCCTCTTCCTGGTCGTGGGTCACAAACACGCTGGTGAATTTCAGCTCTTCATGCAGTTGACGCAGCCAGCGACGCAGCTCTTTACGCACCTGCGCATCCAGCGCGCCAAACGGTTCATCAAGCAGCAGAATTTGCGGTTCTACAGCCAGCGCGCGCGCCAGCGCCACACGCTGTTTCTGGCCGCCGGAAAGCTGCGCCGGATAACGATCCGCCAGATGCGCAAGCTGGACCATTTCCAGCAATTTTGTCACTTTCGCTTTGATGGCTGCGGCATTCGGGCGCTCGCGACGCGGCAGCACCGTCAGGCCAAAAGTGATATTGTCGAATACCGTCATATGGCGGAACAGCGCGTAATGCTGGAACACGAAACCGACTTTACGATCGCGCGCGTGCAGGCGACTCACGTCGGTGCCGTGGAAGCGAATATGCCCGCTGGTTTGATGCTCCAGCCCGGCGATAATCCGCAGCAGCGTGGTTTTCCCGGAACCGGACGGCCCCAGCAACGCGACCATCTGACCAGAAGGAATATCCAGTGAGATATCGTTCAGCACCTGGGTGCGACCAAAAGACTTCTTGATATTGGCAATCTCAATGCTCATGATGCTCCTCCTGCTGCGCGCGTTTTTCCTGATTCTCCAGGCGCCACTGCAACATACTCTTTAAAAACAGGGTGATAATCGCCATCAGCGTCAACAGCGCGGCGGCGGTAAAGGAGCCGACGGTGTTGTAGTCCTGCTCCAACAATTCAATCTGTAACGGCAGCGAAAGTGTTTCGCCGCGAATCGAGCCGGAAACCACCGACACAGCACCAAACTCGCCAATCGCGCGGGCGTTGGTCAGCACCACGCCGTAAAGCAGCGCCCAGCGAATATTCGGCAATGTGACGCGACGGAACATCTGCCAGCCGGACGCGCCAAGCAAAATCGCCGCTTCGTCTTCCTGGCTGCCCTGGCTTAACATCACCGGCACCAGCTCGCGCACCACAAACGGACACGTCACAAAGATGGTGACCAGCACCATTCCGGGCCAGGAGAACATAATTTGCAGATTATGTTCATCCAGCCAGCCGCCGAGCGGGCCGTTGGAGCCGTAGAACAGCAGATACACCAGACCGGCAACCACCGGCGATACGGCAAACGGAATGTCCAGTAGCGTCAGCAGTAACTGGCGTCCCGGGAAGTTAAAGCGCGTCACCAGCCAGGCCAGCAGAATGCCGAACACCAGGTTTACCGGTACGGCAATCAGCGCGATCATCACCGTCAGCCAGATGGCGTGCAGCATGTCCGGATCGGCCAGATTCTGTAAAACCGGCATCAGCCCCTTGCTGAATGCCTGCACGAAGATGTAAATCATCGGCACCAGCAGGATGAACGCCGAAACCAGCATCCCGATGCCAATCAGAAACCATTTGCCCCAGTTAATCGGGCGCGCGTCATAACGCTTCAATTGGGTAACTTCCGCCATTAATGACCTACCACACGCCGACCAAAGCGACTTTGCAGAGTGTTAATTGAGAACAGCAGCAGCAGAGATGCCGCGAGGATCACCGAAGCAATCGCGCTCGCTGCCGGGTAATCAAACTCCTGTAAGCGCACAAAAATCATCAGCGACGTCACTTCCGTCTTCCACGCGATATTTCCGGCGATAAAAATCACCGCGCCAAATTCACCAAGACTACGGGTAAACGACAGCGCCACGCCCGCCACCAGCGCCGGAGAAAGCTCCGGCAGCACCACTTTGCAGAAACTCTGCCAGCGCGTTGCACCAAGCGTTTCCGCCGCTTCTTCATATTCCGGGCCTAACTCTTCCAGCACCGGCTGCACGGTACGCACCACAAACGGAATGCTGGTAAAGGCCATCGCCACCGCAATACCAAGCCAGGTATAGGTGACTTTGATATCAAACTTCGCCAGCCATTCACCGTAAAAACCGTTTACGGAAAAGAGCGAGGCCAGCGTTAAACCGGCGACTGCCGTTGGCAGCGCAAAGGGTAAATCCATCAGCGCATCAAGCAGCGTGCGGCCCGGAAAGCGATAACGTGTTAAAATCCACGCCATCAGCAGACCGAAAACGCCGTTAAAAATCGATGCCACAAACGCCGACAGCAGCGTCACTTTGTAGGCCGCGACCACCTGCGGGTTGGTGATCACCTCCCAGTACTGCGCCCAGCTCATCTCAGAAAGCTGCATCACCAGCGCAGAGAGCGGCAGCAGCAATATCAGGCACACAAACAGCAGACTGGTGCCAAGGCTTAAAGTAAAGCCCGGCAGCACGCGTCTTGAAGAAACTGCAAACATTACTTACGCCCCGCCGCTAACAGCTTGTCTAACTCGCCGCCGCTGGTGAAGTGGGTTTTCATCACTTCCGGCCATGAGCCAAATTTGTCTTCCACGCGGAACAGTTCGGTCTGCGGGAATTTATCTTTCAGTTTGTCCATGACTTCCGGGTTATTCACACGGTAGTAATAGTCGGTGATGATGGTCTGCGCCTGTGGGCTGTAGAGCCAGTTCAGGTAGGCTTTTGCGGCTTTTTCCGTACCGTTGGCCTGCACATTTTTATCGACCCACGCCACCGGGAATTCCGCCAGAATATTGGTTTTCGGGATCACCACTTCAAAGCCCTGTGCTTCATACTGTTTACGGATGTTGTTCACTTCCGATTCAAAGCTAATCAGCACATCGCCCAAGCCACGCTCGGCAAAAGTGGTGGTTGCGCCACGACCGCCGGTATCGAACACTTCAACGTTTTTCAGGAACTGGGTCATAAACTGTTCGGTTTTGGCTTCATCGCCACCGTCAGCTTTATCCGCTGCGCCCCATGCCGCCAGATAGGTATAACGCGCGTTACCCGACGTTTTCGGGTTCGGGAAAATCAGCTTCACGTCGGAGCGCACCAGGTCGTTCCAGTCGTGGATATTCTTCGGGTTGCCCTTACGCACCAGGAAGCCCATGGTGGAGTAGAACGGCGAGCTATTATTCGGCAGGCGCGACTGCCAGTCAGCCGGGATCAGCTTGCCTTTGTCGTGCAGGATTTGTACGTCGGTCACCTGGTTATAAGTGACAACGTCTGCTTTTAAGCCCTGCAAAATCGCCAGCGCCTGTTTTGATGACCCGGCATGAGATTGTTTTATCGTCAGTTTGTCGCCGCCGTTATCTTTTGCCCATTGCTGTTCAAACGGCGGATTCAGGGCGGCAAACAGCTCGCGGGAGACGTCATAAGAACTGTTCAGCAGTTCCGTTGCCTGTACATGGCCCGCCAGCAGCAGAGAAGCGACCAGCGCGAGTGAGTTCTTTTTCAGTAAGTTAACGGCCATTGCGCACCCTTATAAATTTAATGACTTTCTAATAGCCATCATATTTATAACGGACGTGAAAGGAGTAACGGTTTTATATACCGTTTGGTGATTTGGAAGTTAAAAAGGGAATAAGAACTTGGTTCAACAGGCGTAATTGTTGCAGGCAGTTTGGACACGGACAGCGCGGAGAAACCGGAGCGTACACATAGTACGTGAGGATTTCGAGCACTGCCCGGGGCCAAAATGACAAATGAAATAGCCTGGTGAACTTAGTTCAAGACGAAATCCTCCCCACACATGCAGGGAGGAAACAGAGGTGAATCAGATACCGACGCTAACCGTCTCCGGCAGTGTGCTGCCGCCATCAATCACATTCTGTGTACCGGTTAAATAGCTGGATTCATCCGATGCGAGGAAGGCCGCCAGTTCGCCGACTTCCAGCGGATCGGCGAGGCGACACAGCGGGATTGCTTTTGCCATTTCAGTCAGCACCGATTCTGGATCTTCCGGGTTCGACTGGCGGGCAATGCTTTCCGCCATTGGCGTGCGGACGTATCCCGGGCAGATGGCGTTAACGCGAATACCGGATTGCGCGTACTCCACCGCCAGCGATTTAGTCAGGCCAACAATCGCCGCTTTCGTTAAGGCATACGCCGTTTCGCCAGGATCGGCCACCATATCACCAGTGACTGAAGACATCATCACAATGCGACCATCTTTGCGCGCAATCATCTCCGGCAGCACCGCCTTCGTGACGTTCCATACGCCTTTAATATTGATATCAATATGGAAATCGCGATCTTCATCGCTCATATAGAGGAAACTGCCCAGACGACAAACGCCTGCGTTATTCACTAGGATATCAATGCGCCCTTCTTTTTCCTTCGCGCGTTTGATAGCTGCGGCTACCGACGCCGGGTCACGCACATCGGCGACAACCGCCGTACAGCGATGACCACGACCACACAGTTCGTCCGCTAGCTTTTCGATCTCAGGGGAGATATCCAGCAAGATTAGGTTCGCGCCATGACGTGCAAAAGTTCTGGCAATTCCTTCGCCAATTCCCTGCAATGCGCCCGTAATCAGTGCTGTCTTGCCCGTGAGTTTACCCATTTTAATGCTCTCCTTGTTAATACAGAGCGTTACACTCCATTCCCTCTGAAAATACAGGATAAACAAAATATTGCTGCGGATCAGCTCACTAATTCAGGAAAATCTCAATCCAGTCGCTGCTTTATGCATCATTTCAGGCGTTGTGTTAGCTCACTGCTGCGCTGAATCATTTTCAATGACGCCACATCATTGATGTTGCACAAGACCAACAAACAGTAAATCGGTAACAGAATTTTGCGCCGTGCGGGTAGACATCGACGAGCTACGCCATTCGGTTTCACCGGAAACGGTATCGAGCGTGAAATGCGCCAGCCGCCGCAGCGGAGAGTCAGCCAGAGAAGTAATGGCAATCACCGTTGCCCCCTGCTTTCGTGCCGCTTCTGCGCACAAGACAATCTCTTTTTTACTGCCGCTGTAAGAGATAGCGATTTGTACATCGCCTTTTTTCAACGCCTGGGAAACGGTGGCTTGTACGTGCGTGTCGGCTTCGCAGGCCACGCGATAGCCAATTTTCATCAGTTTGAACGACAGATCGCGCCCCACCAGCGCCGATCCGCCCAGGCCCGTTATCTGGATAAACGGTGCTTTACTGATGACCTCAATGATTTTTTGCAGCCGCGCGTAGTCGAACAACGCACAGGTTTGCTCCAGCGCCAGCTCTTTTTCGCGATTCAGTTTGCGGGCAATCACTTCCAGCGAATCATCACTGGTAATCGAACTGTGCAGGTGCAGCGCCGTGGCATTCGTTTTCTCCCGGCTGGCACTGTATTCGCCAATTAACGCCATACGCAATTCAGTAAATCCTTGCGCGCCGAGCTTCTGGGCAAATTTCACAATGCTCGACTGGCTGATACCGAGCTGTTTCGCCATCTGCCGTGAAGAGACGGATTTCAGCTCGCTCACTCTGGCCCGCAGAAAGTCAGCAATTTTTTGCTCGTTCCCGGTAAATTCACTTTCCGCATTGCGTATTTTCGTCAGGTACAACATCTTCCACTCTCCTGGGCTGGCAGCAAAAATTCCGCTTAAGTTCTTATGACGCTCTTCACACTCTGCGAGTGTAGACTCAATGATTCCTTTAAGTCTGTCAATTCGGGATATATGATTCCATACATCTGCAATTATTTGATCGTAAATAGTAAGGTCACCACCGATGCAACTAGAAAAGATGATTACTGAAGGCTCGAACACCGCCTCGGCTGAAATTGACCGCGTATCGACGCTGGAAATGTGCCGGATTATCAACGATGAAGATAAAACCGTACCGCTTGCCGTTGATCGCGTCCTGCCGGATATCGCCGCGGCGATCGATGTTATCCACGCCCAGGTCAGCGGCGGCGGTCGTCTGATTTATCTCGGTGCGGGAACATCCGGTCGTCTGGGGATTCTGGATGCCAGCGAATGTCCGCCCACCTACGGCGTGAAACCGGGTCTGGTGGTTGGTTTGATTGCTGGAGGCGAATATGCCATTCAGCACGCGGTGGAAGGCGCTGAAGATAGCCGGGAAGGTGGTGTTAACGATCTGAAAAATATTAATTTAACGGCACAGGATGTGGTGGTTGGCATTGCTGCCAGCGGTCGCACGCCGTATGTGATTGCCGGACTGGAATACGCACGCCAGCTCGGCTGCCGCACAGTGGGAATTTCCTGTAATCCGGGGAGCGCCGTTTCAACCACCGCTGAGTTTGCCATTACACCGATTGTAGGTGCCGAAGTTGTTACCGGTTCTTCGCGGATGAAAGCAGGCACAGCGCAGAAACTGGTGCTCAATATGCTTTCCACCGGGCTGATGATTAAATCCGGCAAAGTGTTCGGCAACCTGATGGTCGATGTGGTCGCCACCAACGAAAAACTGCATGTGCGCCAGGTCAATATCGTTAAAAACGCCACCGGATGTAATGCCGAACAAGCGGAAGCGGCGTTAATTGCCTGCGAGCGCAACTGTAAAACGGCCATTGTGATGGTGCTGAAAAATCTCGATGCCGCAGAAGCTAAAAAACGCCTGGATCAACACGGCGGCTTTATTCGTCAGGTTTTAGACAAGGAATAACCCATGGCCAAAGAGATCAGCAGTGAACTTCTGAACACCATTCTTACCCGTGTCGGCGGACCGGGAAATATCGCCAGTTGTGGTAACTGTATGACGCGCCTGCGTCTGGGTGTACATGACAGTTCACTGGTTGATCCCAATATCAAAACGCTGGAAGGCGTGAAGGGCGTCATTTTGACCAGCGACCAGGTGCAGGTCGTTTTTGGGCCTGGTAAAGCGCATCGTGCCGCAAAAGCGATGAGCGAGCTGCTGGGCGAGGCACCGGTACAGGATGCCGCAGAAATCGCCGCCCAGAACAAACGTCAGTTAAAAGCCAAACAAACCTCCGGCGTGCAACAATTTCTCGCCAAATTCGCCACCATCTTCACGCCGCTGATCCCCGGTTTTATTGCCGCCGGTCTGCTGCTGGGGATAGCGACGTTAATTGCCACGGTGATGCACGTTCCGGCAGATGCTCAGGGCACGCTACCCGACGCGCTGAATTTTATGAAGGTGTTCAGCAAAGGTTTGTTCACCTTCCTAGTGATTCTGGTGGGCTATAACGCCGCCCAGGCATTTGGCGGCACGGGCGTCAATGGCGCAATTATTGCCGCACTCTTTTTGCTCGGTTATAACCCCGCTGCAACCACCGGTTACTACGCCGGTTTTCACGATTTCTTTGGTCTGCCCATCGATCCGCGCGGCAATATTATCGGCGTGCTGATTGCCGCGAGGGCCTGCGCCCGCATTGAAGGCATGGTGCGCCGCTTTATGCCGGACGATCTCGACATGCTGCTGACCTCGTTAATCACCCTGCTGATCACCGCTACGCTTGCGTACCTGATCATTATGCCGCTGGGTGGCTGGTTATTCGAAGGTATGTCATGGCTGTTTATGCACCTGAACAGTAATCCGTTCGGTTGTGCGGTTTTAGCCGGGCTGTTCCTGATCGCCGTGGTATTTGGCGTGCATCAGGGCTTTATTCCTGTTTACCTCGCGTTAATGGACAGCCAGGGATTCAACAGCTTATTTCCCATCCTTTCAATGGCAGGCGCGGGCCAGGTGGGCGCGGCGCTGGCACTCTACTGGCGGGCGCAACCGCACAGTGCGCTACGCAGTCAGGTACGCGGGGCGATTATTCCCGGCCTGCTGGGCGTTGGTGAACCGCTGATTTACGGTGTCACCCTGCCCCGCATGAAGCCGTTTGTTACCGCCTGTTTAGGCGGCGCGGCGGGCGGTTTGTTTATCGGATTGATAGCCTGGTGGGGTCTGCCGATGGGCTTAAACAGCGCCTTTGGGCCGTCTGGTCTGGTGGCGCTGCCGCTGATGACTTCCGCACAAGGCATCCTTCCGGCAATGGCGGTTTATGCTGGCGGGATTCTGGTGGCATGGGTTTGCGGGTTTATTTTCACCACGCTCTTTGGCTGCCGTAACGTCAATCTGGACTGATATTATGAAACGGACAATGCTCTATCTTTCTCTGCTGGCTGTTAGTTGTAGCGTCAGCGCCGCAAAATACCCTGTTCTGACAGAAGGTAGTTGATCAAGTATATGCGGCGTTAAAGCAGTAATAAAAAGGCCAGTCAGTAATGTTACTGCCTGGCCTTTAATCAATGAATCAGAAACGCTTACAGCACCATCAACTTGTCCAGCGACGGTGCGAAATAATAGCCGCCGGTTACCGGTTTGGTGAAACGCAACATCGCATCACGTTTGCCATCGGTATCGCCAAACATGCTCAGCAGTTGCTGCTCAATGTTATGCAGACGCGCGCAGTAGGCGCAGAAGTACAGACCGTGAGTGCCACTGGCGGTGCCGTACGGCAGGCTCTGGCGAACAATCTTCAGCCCTTTGCCATCTTCTTTCAGATCAACGCGGGTGAGGTGAGAGGTTTCCGGACGTTCGTCGCCGTCAATCTCTTCGTTGGCCTCTTTGGTGCGCCCGATCATCATCTCCTGATCGTGAACGCTCATCCGGTTGAGCTGCTTCAGGTTGTGCTCCCAACGCTGCACAAACACATAGCTGCCGCCGGCATCCACGCCGTCTTTGATAACCGCCACTTCGCGGCGCGTCTCTTCACCCGCCGGGTTTTCTGTACCGTCAACAAAGCCGCTCAGGTCACGCTCTTCCACCCAACGGAAGCCGTGGATCTCTTCTTTCACTTCAATGCAGTCACCAAAGGCTTCCATCGCCGCCTGAGCGACAGAGAAGTTTACGTCGTGACGCAGAGAAAGAATGTGGATCAACACATCGAACTGGGTCGTCGGCGCAAGGCCTTTACCGTAGCCCGGAAAATCTTTCAGCTCTTCTGCCCCAACGCCGCCGCTCAGAGCGCGCCAGGTGTTGTTACCAAAGGCAACCACCGCACCAAGATGCGCGTCCGGGAATTTCGCTTCAAAAGTTGCCAGTTTGTCGGCAAATGTTTTACTGGCCGCACGCAGGGCGTCAACTTCCCCTTTCACGTTGGCTTCGATCCAAATCGCCGCGCGGCAATGTTCTGGCAAAATACCACTCTGAACCTGAGACATTGTTCCTCCTGAAAATAAGAATGCCACGCAATCCGTGGCATTGTTGAGCGCTATTTTACGTGTTTTTTCGCGACGGCGGTTTGTTCAGACGCAAATTAACGCCGCCAGATAATTTTACTGACTTTCCAGTTTTTCAGGGTATCGTCCGAAGGCATTAACCCTTCAGGACCACGCCATTCCCCGCTGAACTGGTAGCTAATATGTTGACTGCCTTCGGCTTTACATTCGACGGCACGATTATCATCACCATCAGCTTTTTGGCAATTGCCAAATGCTTTGCTGTAAAGGTCGCTAAACGGTGTACCGATTTTAACACCGGTGTCAGCAGGAATATCGCTATCCAGCACGTCAATGCGACTGATCGTGCCTTGATCGCCGTTAATCACCATCGCCACGTTGTCGCCTTTCATCACTTCAAAAAAGCGCACCACGTTGCCGTTCGCGGTTTTCATTCCGCTGCGCAGGCGATAATCGCCATCAAGCGCATCAGCAATGGCTTGTTCTTGCAGTGGTGTGGACGCCGTTAATTCACCCACGCCCTGCTCGCTCACTTTGGTGGACGATCCAAACCAGTTCCACGGGTTAGCGGCAGACCAGTTAACTGACGACATCGTGGAACAGCCGGTCAGCATCAACGGCATAGCGCATAACATTAAACGCAGCGATTTCATGTCACTTCCTTTGGTTATTCAATAACGTTGCTTGGAGTGCAAATTCACCAAAAAGTGCCGTTATTCTTTTTCTTCATTAAAACAAGCGCGTAAACGTCGATTGGTCAGCAGCCAGATTAACGCCACAATATCCGCCACTACCAGCGCCAGACCGATACCGCTAACGGATTCACCGTTCAGCCACAGCCACGGTTGCCAGCAAAGTAAAACCACCTGCGCCAACAGCAACAGAAAATAGAGCACATGCCAGGTGCGAGGAAACGAAGCCCGCCGACCGCTCAACAAAAACGCCAGCACCGCCGGAATACCGGGAATCAGCCCCAGCCAGAAATTATCGTGATCGGGATAAAACAGATTTAGCAGCGCAGTACCCTGCTCGCGCGACGCACCGGCAATGACAAACAGCACCCAGGTTCGCGCCTGAAGCAATAGCACAAGCCAGAAGAGCAAGGGTAAACGCAGGCGTCCGTGCGCATCATAATGGACAGGATGGAACTCAGTACTCTTCATCTTCAATCAAACGCTTACCCAGACTCAGCACGTCGGCGTGTTCATATCCCAGGCGTTCATACATTCCGAGCACCATGTCGTTATCTTCCGGCACGTTGATCTGAATTTTCGGGCAGCCGCGAGCAATCAGCTTTTTCTCCAGCCGGTTAAGCAACGCATTGGCAATTCCACGCCCACGAAACTCTGGATGCACGCCAAGATAATAAGCAGACCCGCGATGCCCGTCATAACCGCCCATCACCGTTCCGACCACTTCACCGTTTACCTCAGCGACCAAAAACAAACTGACGTCATGGTTCATCTTACGCTCGATGTCCATTTCCGGATCGTTCCACGGACGCAGCAAGTCGCAACGCTCCCAAAGGGTGATGACCTCTTCGAAATCTTCCTGGCGAAATACGCGTATCTCCATGGTATTCGTTACCTTTTTGCGGGTTAAAAGGCTGATTATGGCGTGAACGGTCGAATTAGCCAATATCTGACGAAAATCGGTTGAAAAAGTGGCATAATGGGGAGTTGTCAACTATTGAAATGAAAAGTAAAACAATTCTCAACAGCAAACCGTCGTAACGGATTACGCGATACGATATAACATCTGGAACTTTATTATTACAACTCAGGCCGTATGAGCACTTTTAAACCACTAAAAACACTCACTTCGCGCCGCCAGGTGCTGAAAGCCGGTTTAGCTGCCCTGACGTTGTCAGGAATGTCGCAAGCCATTGCCAAAGACGAACCTTTAAAAACCAGCAACGGACACAGCAAGCCGAAAGCAAAAAAATCTGGCGGCAAACGTGTCGTTGTTCTCGATCCAGGCCACGGCGGAATTGATACCGGAGCGATCGGACGCAACGGTTCGAAAGAAAAACATGTGGTGCTGGCGATTGCTAAAAACGTCCGTTCCATTTTGCGTAATCATGGGATTGATGCGCGTTTAACGCGTTCTGGCGATACGTTTATCCCACTTTACGATCGCGTTGAAATCGCCCATAAACATGGCGCAGATCTGTTTATGTCAATTCATGCCGATGGCTTTACCAACCCGAAAGCTGCCGGTGCTTCGGTATTTGCCCTCTCTAACCGTGGGGCAAGTAGCGCAATGGCGAAATACCTGTCTGAACGCGAAAACCGCGCCGATGAAGTTGCCGGTAAAAAGGCGACTGACAAGGATCACCTATTGCAGCAAGTACTGTTTGATCTGGTGCAAACCGATACTATTAAAAACAGCCTGACGCTTGGCTCGCATATTCTGAAAAAGATTAAGCCGGTGCATAAACTGCACAGCCGCAACACCGAACAAGCCGCGTTTGTGGTGTTGAAATCGCCGTCGGTTCCTTCGGTGCTGGTGGAAACCTCGTTTATCACCAACCCGGAAGAAGAGCGGCTGTTAGGCACGGCGGCGTTTCGTCAGAAAATCGCCACAGCGATTGCTGAAGGCGTGATCAGTTATTTCCACTGGTTCGACAACCAGAAAGCACATTCGAAAAAGCGATAAGTTATGAAACCCGACGCACACCAGGTTAAACAGTTTCTGCTCAACCTTCAGGATACGATTTGTCAGCAGCTGACCGCCGTCGATGGCGCAGAATTTGTCGAAGATAGTTGGCAGCGCGAAGCTGGCGGCGGCGGGCGCAGTCGGGTGTTGCGTAATGGTGGTGTTTTCGAACAGGCGGGCGTCAACTTTTCTCACGTCCACGGTGAGGCGATGCCTGCTTCCGCCACCGCTCATCGCCCGGAACTTGCCGGGCGCAGTTTCGAGGCGATGGGCGTTTCACTGGTAGTGCATCCGCATAACCCGTATGTTCCCACCAGCCACGCGAATGTGCGTTTTTTTATTGCCGAAAAACCGGGTGCAGAGCCCGTTTGGTGGTTTGGCGGCGGCTTCGATTTAACCCCTTTCTATGGTTTTGAAGAAGACGCCATTCACTGGCACCGCACCGCCCGTGACCTGTGCCAGCCATTTGGTGAAGACGTTTATCCCCGTTACAAAAAGTGGTGCGACGATTACTTCTACCTCAAACATCGCAACGAACAGCGCGGCATTGGCGGGCTGTTCTTTGATGATCTGAACACGCCAGATTTCGACCACTGTTTTGCCTTTATGCAGGCGGTAGGCAAAGGCTACACCGACGCTTATTTACCAATTGTAGAGCGACGTAAAGCGATGGCCTACGGCGAGCGCGAGCGCAATTTTCAGCTCTACCGTCGCGGTCGTTATGTCGAGTTCAATCTGGTCTGGGATCGCGGCACGCTGTTTGGCCTGCAAACTGGCGGGCGCACCGAGTCGATCCTGATGTCAATGCCGCCACTGGTACGCTGGGAGTATGATTATCAGCCAAAAGATGGCAGCCCAGAAGCGGCGTTAAGTGAGTTTATTAAGGTCAGGGATTGGGTGTAACTCCCTCCCCCCCATTCCCGCATCCGCTGATGCAACGTCAACGACGGCTTCTCGGCAAACAGCTGCTGGTAATCCGTGGCAAATTGCCCCAGATGCCAGAATCCCCACTGCATGGCGGCGTCTTTTACCGTTGTGCTTTGCGACCACGGGCTTATCAGTTCGCGGCGTACGGCGTTCAGGCGAATGCGTTTCAGCCACGCGTTTGGGCCAATGCCTAAAATAGCGTGAAACGCGTTTTGTAGCGTGCGGCGACTGACATGCAGTTGATTACACAAATCCAGCACCGTCACCGGTTCGGACATGTTTTCCAGCACATATTCACGGGCGCGGGAAAGCAACCGACGGTAACTCTGATGACTGATGCTTTCCGCCGTCACCATTGGTTGCGCTTCTTCCAGCATCGCCCCCATCGCCATTAGCAAATTATCCCCCAGCACTTTTCGCACTGCAGGCTGATGGAGATTTTCCGGGTTCTCGCAAAACGTCGCCAGCGCCTGTTGGACAAAGCCCCACAGCGCGGCTTTATGCTGCTCTTTCACTTCCAGCGCCGACTGGCTACGCAGCATATGTAATACCCGATCCGGATTGTGCAAAAAGTTAGCCTGACAGGTGATGACATCTTCAGACAGCACTACGCCCAGGATCGTATAATCGTCCGGCGTACTTAATTCAAACTCGGTTCCACCGGGGCGCGTTGCTATTTCTGCGCTTCCCAGACATTGCGAACCGATAAATCCCTGCTCACCGCGCGTCGCCGGAATGCCAAACCAGAACGAGTTCGGCCAGACCAGGCACGACTGACGCAGCGCCAGACCGGTGTATTCACGAAAAACCTGAATATCATCGAGTAGAATTTCCGTAAATTCACCATGAAACTTGCCCGGATGCAGCTGATCGTAAATCTGCTGCCAGGCGGTAATCGTCAAAGCATGTTCATAGACATCCGTTGTCTGTCGTTGATGAACATTATCCACTTCGACCTTCGGCGTGAGCTTCAGGTTTTCGGGTAAGGGTTCATGATAAAGATGGTGCAAATTGGCTGTACGGGTCTTTTTCATGATGTTAATGCCGGGTGTTGTAGGACACCCGGCACCTCCGACAGGTTAATGGGGCTTGAGACGATAACGACTACTGCGTTTACGTTACGTCCCGGCAGAAAAGAGCTGTTCGAGCGCATTTCTGGCTTTTTCCAGCGGCCAGCCAAAGTGGGCGGCCACTTCTCCTGCCGTCATTCCCTGACATACTGATGTTAACAGCGCCAACAACTCGTCAGCAGATTCCGCGACGATAACTGGCGCGTCGGGTTCCTTTACGGGTTGCTTCGGCTGGCGGTTAAAGCCAGTAACCAGCCACTGGGTGTCATCGTCTGGCCGACCGATCTCCTTACGGCTGATGACACGCCCGGTACGCATCGCGGCAGCACAACCTGCGTCCAGCGCCGCACGACACGCCGCCAGATCGCCTTCCACCACCAGCGTTAAGCGACCAGGGTCAAGCACTTCGTGACTGAGCAGACGAACGTTAGCTGCTTTGAGCATGGCATCCGCTGCATCTATCGCGGCGACCATGCCGTCCACTTCCAGCAATCCCAGTGCATTGATCATCGGCAACCTCCGTTACGCACGCTGGATTGGATTACGCGCGATTTCCAGCACTGCATCGGTAAAGGCGTTACAGGCTGCTTTACACGCGGCCTGGCTACCGGTTAAAAATGCTGCCGAGTAGTTGGTTTCAGACGGTGGCGGGACGTAGGTCACCAGCTGTACGTCGGCAGATTTCAACGCGGCATCAATGCCGTAGGTCGCTTCCAGCGGCGGTGCCACCAGATACGCCATCGGATCGCCAAGCGTGATCCCGGCGGTTGATGAAAGATAAGAACCTGTACGCGAAACTACATGCGCCAGGAAGGCGGTGTTTTCTGCGTCATTGGCCCACTGGAAAGCTGCGCCATTTTCAATATGTGCAACCATCGCATCCAGACCGGCACGCACTTCCGCCGGGTTTGGCCCACCAAGCATAATCAGCACTTCACCGGCAGTCGGTGACGGGCCGTGTGCCGCTCCCGCATACAGCGAGCGACCATATACCACTTCGACCATCGCTTGTTTGGTCGCTTCGTCAGCCGCAATGTAGGTTACGTCGTCAGAATCGGCAGAAATCAGCCCGAGGCTACGAATATGCGGCGGCAATTTTAGTTCACGCGCAAATTCAGCGTTAACGGAGGCAATCACCCGCATGGCGGTTACCGACGGTCGAATCAAATCTAAAGCTGGCATGATGCCTCCTTATCGGGTCATGTTGATGCCGGATGCTTTCTGCTCCAGCATACGTTTCGCCAAATCCACAATGACGGCTGCGGCTTCAACCGGCGGCGTGCCGCCCTGGTGAATGTTAGAGATACAGGTGCGATCGGCCTCAACGGTGGTCGCCATACGCGGCGAGTAAACGGCGTAGCAGGAGAGGCTTTCTGACTGCCCTAACCCCGGACGTTCCCCCACCAGCAGGATCACCACTTTCGCGCCGAGGATCTCACCGATCTGATCTTCAATCTTCACGCGACCATAACGAACAAAGAATGGCGTGCCGACTTTCAGCCCGGCCTGTTTCAGGCCCGCCATCAGCGGCGGCAGGATCTCTTCGTAGTTGACGGTGATGGCATCAGTTGACAGGCCATCAGAAATAACGACCTGTACGTCCGGATTAGCAACACACTGTGCTTTCAGCGCTTCAACAGCTTCTGCACACAGGCGGCGGCCCATATCCGGGCGAGTCAGGTAGAGATTTTTGTCGCTAATTTCAGAGCGTACTTCCAGCAAGCCCTGCGCTTTCACCCACTCTTCCGGCACTTCTTTCAGTACGGTATCTTTCGAACGAGAGTGATCGGCCAAGAAACGCAGCAGCGCCTGAGTACGTGGACGCGGACCGGCACGACCGGTACAAACGCGGGCCACGGTGCTGCGGCGCAGTTCTGTTAATACGTCTGCGCGATGCGGGTTTTCAACACCAATCCACGCTTTTGCTTCAGCGGAACCTAAATCCAGCGCACAGCTTTCCGAGGTCACCGGTGCCGCACAGTTGGTGGTGGCGCACTTTGCTTCTGACGGCGCGGGGGCCGCTTGTCCCATTGACGCCATCACGCTGCGTACAATTTCTTCAATCTGTTTTTGATCCATGATGTGTTATCTCCGCGTCATCAGAAGAACAGTGACGGATCGCCCGCCCGTTTGGTCAGGCGACCGTTTGCCATAATGCCCATGCTTTCCAGCCAGCGTTCAAACTCTGGTGACGGGCGCAGGTTGAGTAACTGACGCACAGTGGCGGTATCGTGGAATGCGGTGGTCTGGTAGTTGAGCATGATGTCATCACCCAGCGGCATCCCCATGATGTAGTTGCAGCCTGCGGTGGCGAGCAGGATCATCAGGTTTTCGTTGAGGTTCTGGTCAGAGTCAGCGTGGTTGGTGTAGCAGCCGTCACAGCCCATAGAGATGCCGCTCAGCTTGCCCATAAAGTGATCTTCTAAGCCAGCACGGATAATCTGGCGGTCGTTGTAGAGATACTCCGGCCCAATAAAGCCAACCACGGTGTTGACGATAAACGGATCGTAATGACGCGCCAGCCCATAGTTACGTGCTTCCATCGTCACCTGGTCAGCGCCGAAGTTAGCGCCAGCGGATAGCGCAGAGCCTTGTCCGGTTTCGAAGTAGAGGCAGTTTTCCCCGGCGATACGATTGAACTCTGCGCCCACTGCGCGCGCTTCGTCGAGCATCGCCAGTTCCACGCCAAACTCTTTCAGCCCTTTTTCGCTGCCACAGATACTCTGGAAAATCAGTCCGCCAGGAGCGCCGCGACGAATCGCTTCGATCTGGGTGGTGACGTGCGCCAGTACGCAGCCCTGAGTTGGGATGTTGAATTTGTCGATCACGCCATAAATGGTATCCAGCACGCGGCTTAAGTTTTCCACGTCGTCAGTTACCGGGTTAACGCCGATCACCGCATCGCCCACCCCGAAGGAAAGCCCTTCATAGATTTGCGCAGCGATACTTTGCACGTCGTCACGGGTATCGTTCGGCTGCAAACGGGCGCTAAAGGTGCCCGGAATACCGATGGTGGTATTGGCCTTTTTGATTACCGGCATTTTCTTCGCGCCGTAGATCAGGTCCGCGTTGGAGCAAATCTTCGCTATCGCCGCGACCACTTCCGAGGTCAGCCCTTTGCGGGTAAAGGCAATGTCGTCCACGCTGGTTTCATCGCTCAGCACATACTCACGCAGTTCGCTGATGCTCCAGTTTTTAATCTGGTTGTAGGCCGTTTCGTTAACGTCGTCCTGAATCAGCCGCGTCACGCAGTCATCTTCATAGGCAATCACCGGATTATTGCGGATGTCCGCTACGGTCATTTCCGACAACACCTGCTTTGCCGCCACGCGCTCCTGTGAGCTTGCCGCTGCAACGCCCGCCAGCACATCCCCCGAACGCAGTTCGTTGGCTTTAGCCAGCACCTCTTTTACATCCTTAAACTGATATACATTGCCGAACAATGTGGTCTTTAGTTTCATAAGTCGTTCCCTCAGGAAGAAGTGATGAGTAACATTTCTCACAGCCTGCAAACAATTCTATTTCATCGTTAGCCCTTGTCATGTAAGGTGATTTCCTTAACACGCCCGTTACTTATCCTGCCGAACGCAACCGAACTCGCCGGATACATGAGCGGGGTTATCGAGTCGTTAGATCGAGGTATCCGGTTTTGAGCAAAACACCACTCACAGCAAAGGCCATAGACGCCGCACAACCAAAGGACAAGCAATACAAACTCACCGCTTCACTGACGCCCGGCCTGTTTTTGCTGGTGCATCCCAACGGCAGCAAATACTGGCGATTCCGGTACTGGATAGACAAGAAAGAGCGGTTACAGGCTATTGGGGTATATCCGCTGATTAGCCTCAAGGAAGCCCGCAAACGCGCCACAGAGAGCCGTTTACTGATAGCCCAGGGAATTGACCCAATGGATTTGGCACGCAAGGAGAAAGCCATTGATGCACTCAACATGGCGGCAGGTTTTAAGACGGTAGCGGAGGACTGGCTGGCTACCAGGGTAGGCGGCTGGAGTGAGAGCTATACAAAGCAGGTCAAATCAGCACTGGAGAAAGACGTTTATCCGGTACTTGGCAAGCGTTCAATCGTTGATATAACCGCCCGTGACGTGCTGGCATTACTCCAGAAGAAAGAACGTACCGCACCGGAGCAGGCCCGCAAGCTACGCCAGCGCATCGGTGAGATCTTCAAGTTTGCCGTTATCACCGAACTGGTAACGAGGAATCCGGTTGCAGATCTTGATACGGCACTGAAGGCCCGCCGACCTGGTCACAACGCGTGGATACCGATTAGTGAAATTCCGGCCTTCTACAAAGCCCTTGAGAGGGCCGGGAGCGTCCAGATTCAGGCGGCAATACGTTTGCTTATATTAACGGCATTAAGGACCGCAGAACTGCGTTTGTGCCGTTGGGAATGGATAAACCTGGAGGACGCAACAATCACATTGCCCGCTGAAGTCATGAAGGCCCGCCGCCCGCATGTGGTCCCGCTATCACGGCAGGCGGTCGAGCTATTGCAGGACCAGTTCACACGCAGCGGATACAGTGTTTTCGTGTTCCCGGGCCGATTCATGGATAAGCCATTATCAGCCAGCGCGATACTCAAGGCGCTTGAGCGTATCGGATACAAGTCAATAGCCACAGGCCACGGCTGGCGCACAACGTTCAGCACCGCACTTAACGAAAGCGGCAGGTATAACCCTGATTGGATTGAGATCCAACTAGCCCACGTCCCGAAGGGAATTAGGGGAGTTTACAACCAAGCGGCCTATCTCAAAATGCGCCGTCAAATGCTTCAGGACTACGCCGACGCGATTGATTCGATACTGGCTGATGGTATCAATCCGCTTGAACTGTAATGAATGATTAATCACGTTTTCCGACGACTCCACCGGAGTAGGCCGGATAAACACTGGACACCTTCAAAATAACTATTCACTTTTTCCGGATTCGTCCGGCTTTTTTTGTCTTTGCCGATGGGATCAATTATTCCAATTATTCCAGTATCGTTGGAATAAATGAATAAATATCAATGACTTAAAGCCGTGTTTGCAACAGGGTGGATCGGGGATCGAAAATAGGATCAACACAAAAACACCCTGGAGGCTACAGCACACTAGGGGGACACAAAAACAACACAGGAAAAAAATACCATGTACCAATCAGCAACCGCCTACGTGGCGAAACCAGGCGAAACACTGGTCAAACACAAAATTGCAACACTCCAAGCACTTCAAACACTCCAAGCCCTTCCGGAACAGGTTCAGGCCGCCTTTCGTGATGGCATGAACATCATCCGCTTCGATGGGTATCGCTGGGAATACAAGCCAGCAACTGGATTCGTGCGCATAGATCAAATCTTGTCGCCAGCCAATGAAGAGCCAGCGCTAGCCAATGCAGAACCAGCGCAGGAGCAGGAGCAGGAGCAGGAGCAGGAGCAGGAACAGGAACAGGAACAGGAACAGGAACAGGAACAGGAACAGGAACAGGAACAGGAACAGGAACAGGAACAGGAACAGAATAAAGCGGCGGCTATTGCCGAGTTCAAGGAGCTGCAAAGACAACAAATCACAGCGCAGCAAGAAGAATGCCGCCACCCGCTGGCAATGCCCAAGCCAGTAGCGAAAGCCAACACAGACAAGCCGACTTCATGGTTTAACGAAGAAGCGGAAGAAGATTTGCGTTTTGATAGTAAAGAGGAGCAGTTGCCTGAAGAGCGGGAACAGGTGGAAACGGAAGACCAGCAAAACGATTATCGCAACCTTCCAGCCGTCAATAACGCTATGGCTTACCTCTTCAAAAGCGGGCTGTTTCACAAGCTGAAAGGCGATGAGTTAAAGCTATATACGTGGATGGTATCCAAGTGCAGGTATCGCGGTAACGACAAATATGAGATTTGGTATTCCCGCACCAAAATGGCAAAAGCGTTAGGTAAGAGCGTTGACACGATAGATCGCCACCTGGAAGCGTTGAGAAAGCTGGGACTTATCCAGGAAATGCGCCAGGCACTGAGGGGCAAATGTGGAAAAACCTACAGACTGCGAATCCCGTCAAAAGGCACAGCAGAAGAGGCCTCAATGACGGCACAGCAGCACGAAAGAGAAGCAAAAGTCAGCTACCTGGTACACTAGGCAGCGGGTCAGCAAAGGGGGGCAAATGCCCCTTTTTTCATGTCAGATAATCAGATCATTACCTCAATAAACTAATAATCACATCGCGGTTACAACCAGTTTGATAGTGATAGCTCAAACCCAGACGTGGCGCTGGCTGCAAGCAAAATAAGCCGCAAAAATGCGGTCCTATTTGCCAGAACCTTTTATTATTCAATTGGTTAGTGCAAGAAAAAGCGTGATTACTGTTCAAGAAGCATCCAGAAAGGTCATGATTTTGCCATGATTTTGACGCTGAAAAAAAATAGGTGGGCATTTTTGCCCACTCACTAGCCGCAAATTTGCCCACTCACTAGCCGCATTTTTGCGGCCCAAAGTAATAAATACAGAGAAATAATAAATACAGATCAGCGCCAAGATTTTTCGTCTTTTCGGCGGAATCATGAGACTAGTGCTTACGTCCTGATAACCTCCAGAGCAGACCTTAACTTCTGTGCAGCAGGACTACGCTCATTGCCGCTCGGCTAGGTCAAATCCTCACGATAAAGCTGTTCGGATTGTGACCATAATGTTAAAGGACTCTTTAAATCATTCCTTGACGAATTAACTAGCTGGCTTAAGCGGAATAGCATGCAGGATAAAAACAAAACCAGCTTAGCAGTGGGGAGAGCTTCGCTTCGCTCGTCTCCTGGGGCCAATGCTCAATGAAACGACGTAAGGCACGGAGCGCTCACCATAGGTAGACACATAAACATCTGAGAGCGCACCTTCTATCGCGCTACGCGCTCAATAAAAACCAACGACACCGCCACACTGCAAGACCAATGGTTTTTATCGCGTATACAGACCAGACAGGAAACAGCAGCAAAGCAGCGTATAGCCAGGTGCAGACAGCACACTCACACGACGCACAGCAGGCTTAAGTGATCACTCAGGAAACTTTATCCCCGCCGCCGATCACCGCGAACTATCATGACCGCGCCAAATTCGAAAGGAATGGCCCATAGAACGCGATGAACACACATAAGCGCTAACTTGCTTACCTGAAAACTTAACGTCGCCACAGAGCGATTGAGAGCGCTTAAAATCGATGCGATTTCATTAAATTTTTCTCACTCGCCTGAATGGTGGCGATCAGGACTGATCGCAACATTGCCCCGCCTCGATATTGAGCGCATAATAGATACATACATTAAGCAGAAAAGAGATAAGTTTATTGTGAAAATCAGGGGGTTACACATCATGCGCATATCAGAACAACAACGGCAGATCCTCGACTATCTGGCAAAAAACGAATCAATCACCGCACGACAAGCCGCAGATCTCGTTTATGGTGGCAATGTTACCCGCGTCCAGGTTGACGCCGCCCGCCGCTCACTCATGACGATGGTTAGTAATGGGCTAATCAGGAAACAAGGCCGCGCTTTCGTAGCTGAAAGACATATCAATCACGCTTATAGCCAGGACGTTGAAGAATTGCGCCGCCAGATCCTTTGGGTATTCAGCAAACAGGGTCAGGAGTATTTCCTTTCTGAACACCCAAATTTCGCCGCCAAAGAGTTAACAGTAAGCGGATTGTCGTGCGCACTGGATTATCTTGTCGGTGAAGGTTACGTTACTTACAAGCAGCTATGGCACGCCCTGAATACGCTTGTAGAAGATGGTTTACTCATTGCCACGCGTGAGAACATCGAATACTGGATAATGCCGCGTTCAGGTCGCCGCAATCATGCACGGTATATTTCAGGCAACAGATACAGAACGCCGGACTTTAATCCGACACAGGAAGATCGGGACCGTGCCGAAATGATGTGCAGGGAATAGGAGAAAAGAATTATGGATAAGTTATTTTCGATGCAGTGAACACAAGCGGGCGCAATGCCCGTTTTTATTGCCTTATTCCACGCCTGACGAATCAATTTGATCACACCTGAGCAAATGCATAGCCAGAAGTTAAGGCCGTTATATTGCGATTGGGAGCGTTTTAAACGGTATCAATTTAATTAATTCTGATGTGGTGATTTGCAGGCAAAAAAAACCCGCCGGAGAAGCGGGAAATAGAGACATATCGTTGTAGTTATTAACAGATCACTTTGAGGTCGAGGGCGGCTAACCCTCGCTAATATTATCCCGCCATTACCTTGCGGGTGCAAATAATCTTTTATTGCTTTGATGATTTAATAAATAGCACTTTTTGCTAACAAAAACCGCTGTCAATATATGGCCAAAAATGTTAACAGAAAAAATAAGGTTTATAATATTAAGTATCACATGGGTAATGGGTTCAGGGAATCGGAATCCACCGCCTCACGGAAATTCAAAATTTGCTTCTTCTTTCCTCCGTGGGGCGGCTTCTTTTTCGTATCGAGGTATTTATGAAAGCAATAACATTAGAACAGTTCGCAGCAATGGCGAATGTATCGACCAGAACGCTGAGGCGCTGGCTAAAAAAACCATCAACCGGAGTCCCTTTGCCATTTACCCCACGCGGTACTCGCCAATTATTCTGGGAGCACGAATGCAAAGAATGGTTGTACAGAACAGAACGATAATAATCACGCATCACATTTTGAGGTAAACATCATGACCAATATCGAAAGATTAGAACGCTGTGCCGATATTATGCGGCGCAGATGGATTTATGACCCTGAAGCGGGTTTATTGTTTAGCCGTGAAACAAAAGACGTTATCAAAGGCAGCATGACCAATAAAGGGCATTTGGTTGTAACGGTACATGAAGGTAAATTCAAAGTGACACTCACCTATCAGAAAGCCTGCTATGTATACACATACGGCGCTTATGACGAGACATTATATGAAGTGCACCACGTTAATTTGGACAAACAGGATAACCGCATCAAGAATATTCGCCTGATGCCGAAAGAAAAGCACCGCCGGATACATAAAAACGTCCGCAAACTTATTCGGCTGGGCCACACACAATGGCTTCAACCGCAATTAATTGAACAATCACTATAAACACAGTAGTAAATACCATGCATTCATTAGACAGTTATTTTCAGCGCACGACAGCCCCTAAATCAGCCGCCCAGGAACGCCGTGAGGAATTCCATGAGAAAGTGATGCGTTCTGCTGATTATATTGCGGACAAGTTCGTGGAAACGGTTCGTCCACTTGTTGATGAAGTAGCTGATAAACTTCAGTCTGAAATGCCGGAAGATATGGAAGGCACTGCAAAGCGGCGACTCATTTGCTAATTAAGTCGTCGTTTTGGCGTGTCAATAAGCGCTTTTAAATAATCGAAAAAAGGGGGGAAAGATAATGGACGCATTTGAGGTACTGGCAAATAAAGGCGCTGAACTGGTAGCACAGCGTGATAAAACCGCCAACGAAGGGGAACGCGCACTGCTAAATAAACAGATTAAAGCGATCCGTATGGCCCAGTTTAAATTAATCAGTAATGAAGTTATCGAAACAATTAAACCGCAGATCCCACAAATCGTTGCTGACGCTATTAAAGCCGCCGGACTGGAGAAACGCATTGCCGGGCTAAAAACGAACGCAGAGAAAATGGAGATGCACAAACAGAGCGGTGCTCCGAATCCCGATGAGTACTTCTCACCGGATGTTGAGTTTATGGCGCAGGTTGAGGAACGTCTGGGTAGCTGTCTCACCGAGGAACAGCGTCGCTATTTTGATGGAGTGGATAGTTCGGCAGGTATTGACCTGAACTCGTATTTCGGTCGTGAAATTGAGCATTTTGATGCCGCCCCGTCTATGCCGGAGCCAGAACCAGAAATGGCCACCGATCCTGAAGCTGAGCAACGGAAACGCGTATTCAATGCGATAGGGATTCGGTACTGATCGGATAAAAGAAAGCCGGGAATTACCCCGGCTGACTTAACAATGTGACCAATGAACAAATCGGACAAGACAAACAGGATAAGCAGTCTCGAAACAATGTTCGGGAACTATATTAGCACAAGTCCGGAGAAAATCATCATGTTGGCACTACGCATCATGCAGGGCATCGCTAAGACCCTCGCAGAACATGTCTTAGACCTGAAACATTCGCCACTGAGCAAACAGGCCATGAAGCGCTAAACGCTTCGTCTGTGGGCTGAATATTCGCTTGGAACTATCAATAAAATCATCGACATGAAATCGGGGCCGAGCAACCAGAGCGCGGAGGAAATGGAGTTCATCAAGCGTTTAATTCTCATTCGCAGAGACATTCATAGCCAGTTACACAGCGTGGGAATCGATATTAATGATGGGACGGGCGATTAATTTTCGGACAAGTACTATGCGCGCGCGAGGAGCTGAACATGAAGCAAGATATTGCAGACAGGCTGGAGATACTCGAAGGCCAGCGGGCAGAAGCGAAACAACTACGTAAGCAGGCCAGAAGAGCGCACAGGAACAACGAAGCAGAGTTACTAACCAAATACATCAGTTTCACCAATTACTGCATCTACGAGTGTTACAAGGAAGATGCAGAGGACTGGCTGGATTCATTGCCAGAACAGTACTGAGCAGAATAACACCACGTCATGTTGTTCTGAGGTGAGCATATCACCTCTGTTCAGGTGGCCAAATTTAGTGTGCCACTTCAGCATCACCGTTGAAATCACAATAACGATTTTTTTGTAAATATGCTCTCACATATGTAGGAATAGACCAGGTTGGCATTGAAACACATCTACCATGACCATAATAAAGTAATTTTTTGATATGTTTATGGTTTTATATTAATTAAAATATATCTAAAATTGATAGTTTTAAAATTGCAAAATCCAGATTGTGTTTGTAATGTTTAATCTGATTGTATTGAGTGGCGTTTATTATGAAAAATAAATCAGGTAATTCTTGTTATAGAGAAGCAGTCGATATTCATAGCTCACTTGAGCTTTCATTTATATTGCATAAATATCATTTGCGTGTAGATGAGAAGAAATCTCGAAATGTATTCAGCGCCATACGTGATGAGCTCATCCTTGATGGGGATTCACGACAAAACTTAGCTACTTTCTGTCAAACATGGCTTGATGATGAAATCCGTGAGTTGCTTAATTTAGCTATTGATAAAAACATGATTTATAAAGATGAATATCCACAAATGGCGGAACCTGAAGGTCGCTGTGTGCGTATGCTTTCCGATTCGTGGAGTTTCCCCGATTCGCGACACACCTTAGGTTGCTCAACCATTGGTTCATCTGAAGCTGCTATGCTCGGCCGCTTGGCGTTAAAATGGCAGTGGTGTAAAAAACGCGAAGTACAAGGTAAATCAACCGAACCTGATTTGCGATCCTGTGCAAATATGCTGGCATAAATTCTGCCGTTACTGTGATGTGAAATTGTGTGAAATTCCACTTGATGATCATCACCTGATAATGAATGCTAAAGAGGTTTTGAAGCATGTCGATGAAAACACTATTGGTGTCGTTACGACTTTAGGTATTACTTATTTTTGTAAAGCAGATTGCGTTAGTGTTTTTAAGATAAGTGTTAAAGTTAATATTAGTTTTTATATTTACATCGTAATTATATGTTTCTATTTTAAAAATATTCGAGAGTATAAAAATGTCTAATGCTAATATCGCACCCAAAAGTAAGAAAATGACAGTGGGGACACTCGCTATCATGAATATAACTGCTGTAGTAAGTCTACGATTTATACCTTCTGAAGCAGAATACGGCTTAGGTGCCATTTTTTACTATACCTTTGCTGCAATTATGTTTTTAGTACCTGTTGCCTTTGTTGCGGCTGAGCTAGCTACAACATATCCACAAAAAGGGGGGGCATTTCGATGGATAGGAGAAGCATTTGGGGCTCGCTGGGGTTTTGTAGGAATGCTTATGACCTGGCTACAAGTCATCCCCTACTTTCCAACAGTACTGACATTTGGTGCAGTCTCTGTTGCATTTATTGATGTTGATATGGGGGTGGCAGAATCAATTGCCAGTAATAAATGGTATATTTTATTTTTCGTACTATTTGTTTACTGGGGAGCTATTTGTGTTGCATTACGTGGCGTTGGTATTTTCTCGCAGGTATCTAAGTGGTGCGGTATTATAGGGACAATTATTCCAGCTATTATCCTTGTTATTCTTGGTTTCTCCTATCTGTGGTTCAGCGGTAAACCAGCGGTGATCCCATTAGGTTGGGGTGATCTTTTCCCTAATATAGCTAACTTCCAGAATATTGTTCTTGCCGCCAGCATATTTCTTGCTTATGCAGGGATGGAAATGAATGCGGTCCATGTTAACGATTTAGATAATCCAACTAAAAAATACCCAATTGCAATTACCATCGCTTCTATAGGTACTATTGCAATATTCCTGCTCAGTACTTTAGGGGTCGCCTTTATTATTCCTACAGATAAAATTAGTCTAACTCAAAGTTTGTTGGTTGCCTACGATATGCTGTTCGAATGGGCTGGAGTGCCATGGCTTGGCTCTGTGATGGCATTTATGCTAGCAATTGGCGTACTGGGTGGGGTGGTTACTTGGATTGCAGGGCCTAATACAGGTGTATTAGCGATCGCGAAAGCTGGTTATTTACCTAAGTTTTTCCAAAAAACCAATCGTCATGGAATGGGGCACCATCTAATGTTTGTACAAGGTATAATTGTCTCAGTTCTTTCTGTTACTTTTGTGATAATGCCTTCAGTTCAAGCAGCTTTTCAGATTTTATCACAGTTAACAGTTATGCTCTATTTAGTTATGTATATGCTCATGTTCGCTAGTGCTATCTATCTACGACATTCTCAACCTGATACAAAACGCCCATATCGAGCCCCTGCTTTATTTTTCTGGGCAACACTTGGATTCTTAGGGTCTTTTCTGGCTTTTGTATTAAGTTTTATTCCGCCCGAGCAAATCCCAACTGGTAGTCCAACCAGCTATGTTCTTTATTTGTTAGTATTAGTTGCCCTATTTTTATTAATTCCAATATTAATTTACGCCTTCCGAAAATCTGACTGGAAAGATCCAAACTCTGATTTCGAACCATTTTCTTGGGAAAAAAGAACTAGTAATTAAATTTTCCATAAGCTACAAAAGATGAGGTTAAATATGTTTAGTGCTGAATCTCCAATTGGTGTAATAGACTCAGGTGTAGGTGGATTGACATCGGTAAAGGAAATAATTAATTTGCTTCCTGGTGAAGATATTATCTATTGTGGAGATAATATGAATGCACCTTATGGCAACCGTTCTGCCGATGATATCATCAGTTTGACTAAAAAAATGCTGACTTTTTTACAGTCAAGGAATGTCAAACTAGTTGCTGTCGCATGTAATACTATATCCTCAACTTTGGAATCCGAAAAATACAGCGGATATGCTAAGAGCTTTCCGTTTCCTATCTTATCCATCATTGAACCTGCAGTAGAAGATGTGATTCGCCAGCAATATAAAAATGTTGGTATTATCGCTACCGAGTTTACTATTAAAACGGGGTGTCACAAAGAGCTAATAAAAAAATTGAATTCAACAATAAATGTATTTGGAGAACCAAGCAAAAATCTTGCAATGTTAATTGAGGAAGGTAATCTTAATGCTCCTGCAATCTTGAATGACATCAAAAAACATGTTAACCATTTAATTTCCCTCCATCCAGTAAATGAAATTATTCTCGGCTGTACTCACTATCCAATTGTTCAGAATTTTTTTGAAGCAGTTGCACCGGATATAAAATTTATTAATCCTGCACATGATCAGGCTATCTCTATTAAAAATCACTTGGGACAGCTAAATTTATTAAACTCCTCAAATATAGGAACTTTGCAAATAAATACTAGTGGAAGTATGGAGATCTACAAAACGGTACTAGGGGAATTGAGCATTACGAAACCTCATACATTCAGTATCAGGCAGTTTTAAATTTATCCGGTGCACCGTAAAATCCCGTCCTTCTGAACTGCACCCCAAAAGTTGGACACCAACTGAGTAAGGTGCATTTTATGGACAAACCCAGTTACATACTGGGTAGTGCATCCAATTAGTAGAACATGTGTTTTTCGATAAACGCTCCGATCACTTTTTCGTGGATCTCAACTGAGCGTGAGAAGCAGATTGTTTTACGACCCAACCGCTTAATGCGGGTGCGTAGCGTCAGATTATTACGCTCAATGCGTTGGGTGAATATTTTGCCGGTCAGATGCTTATTCTTCGGCACCTCCCGGCCATAGCTGCCCCAGTCATCGCTGGTCAGCATGCCGATGTTGAAGGGTGGCAGTGCCAGTAGCTCCCGGCACGTTTGATCGGTTCGGGGACCAAAAGTGTAGGCCAGTACACCGCCTGTTTTGGTGTTGTACGCGTACCCGAGCCAATGTTGCCGGGCTTTACTGCCAACGTAGCTCCATTGCTCATCAAGCTCGCAGATAAACGCCACATCAGCATGGGCAACAGGCGAAGAAGTTATTCGCTTTGGCGCGAGTTTTTTAAAGTCCGGATGACGGTGTTACTACCAATTTTCAGTGTCCTGGCGGTATCGCGAACCCCGGCACCATTAAAGGCCATTTCAGTTATCAGCTCTTTCATACCCGGCTTACGTGCTTGATAAGTATAAGTGAACTGAAACACACGGTGGCAGTCACGGCAGCGAAGTCTGTCACGGCCTTTAGGGTTCTGACCATGGCGGTAAACCTGAGCTGACTGACAACGGGGACAATGAATATTAACGCTGGTCATGAGATAACCTCAAAAGCCCGTATTATACATCAGATTCAACTAATTAGAGGCATCACCCATCCAGCATTATAAAACATACTAACAATAACTAAATTATAATAATCACAACTTACAATCAAATAATAAATGCATAAGATTAACAATGATTTTTTCGGGTTATATTTATCTAAAAAAGCAGAATATTATGTAACTTATTATTTTCTAAGCGAAAATTTATTGTGCAGTCAGACTAGCAAACTTGCGTACCACCCGAAGAACATGCGAAGATTTAAGTATTCTTTCTTTTTTGGTTTTTATTTTTCATTTTCTCTTTTCTTCTCTTTCCGGTTCTCTTCTGTTCTGGTTTTGGTTTTTTCCTTTTTATTTTTATTCTTTCTTCAGGGTTATGCTAAAACACCAAAACATTTTTCACCACAAAAGCATCCAATCATCTTGCCAGACCAATCACCTTAACCGGATACACTGCCGGATATAATCCCACTAACACCCAGCCACCAAGCACCATACCTGATAACTACCGTATTCAGGAAGGAAATGCGAGTGATTTCACCGTCACCGGCACAACCGATCCGCCAAAAAGAGGCGTACCAATGTCGATATAGTCCCCCGCGCGGACAATCACTTCGTCAATGACTGCCAACGGGAGTTGTTGTAGCTGTGGGCGCAACAACATGCCCAGAGCTTTACCAAAGTCCTGCCCGGCCACCACCAGCAGGGGATGCGGATTCGGAAAACGCGCGACGAAATCGACCAGCGCGTTGATGACCGTCAGTACCGCGGCGTAACGCACAGGCAGCGAGGCGGGAAGCGCCAGCACGTACACGTCAGTTTTGGGATCAAGATCCAGCTGAAGCAGCGCCTGTTGCCAGGCACTCACCAGATCCGTTTCATCAATCGGGATCGCCACCGGCAAATTGCGCAGCGGCAGTTGTACGCCCTCCAGCCAGATTGTGCTGCCAGAGAGCGAAAGGGTATGTGCACCCGCGCCAATCACCGTGGCGCATACGGTTTGCGCCGGAAACTGCACATTCATCTCACGCAGGCGCGGATGGTCATGCAGCGCCGTTGCCAGAAGTGGGCCAATATCGGCAAAACAGAATGGGTCGGCGGGCTGGTGGCGATAACATTCGCCCACACCTCCAGAAAGCGTAATGATTTCGGGCGTAACACCTGCGGGCAGCAAACCGGTTTGCATCAATGCCTGCGCGAGCGGCGAAAGCGTTCCGTCAATCACTTCGACAATCAGCGCCGCCATCCGCCGGGTAACCTGCACCAGCTGCGCGCCGGTCAGCGAACGGGCGTCAGTGCCTGCACCGAAGCACTCATCCACAATCATCTGCCCCGGTTTATGAGCGTAAACCACGCGCCCCTGGCTGTCGGTTTCCAGCAGGCGACCACCGACGTTGAGACAGGCAGTGCCGCTGATTTTTCCGGCATCGAACAGGGCGTAGTTCGCGGTGCCACCGCCGATATCGATATTCAGTACCCGACACAGCCGTTGTTCAGAAAGGGTTTGCGCCCCGGCTCCGTGACCGGCGATCACGGATTCGAGGTGCGGCCCGGCGCTGGCGACGACAAAATCGCCCAGCGACTGTTTTTCCTTCATCACTTTTTCCATCAGCTGTGCGACCAGGCTTTCGGTAAACTGGCCTTCCGGCAGCTGGGCAATGATGGTTTCGCGGATGCGCTGGCTTTCGGTTTTGTCGGCTGGCACGCTGGCGGGCACGGACGCCGTTACCGGGATCGATTCATCACATTCGGTGATGGTAAAACCCAGTAGATCCGACACTTCACGGGCTTCCGGGGTAATAATGCTGGCGCGCAGAACCACGGACATTGCCTGTTCGCCGCGCGCGTGTGCTTCACGAATATCATTCGCTGTGATGAGTTTTTTCACCTGCTTCCTCCTGTTTGGTGAGAGATGCCAGATAATCCACCAGTTGCTGCACGCTTTGCGGGTCGTGGCTGTTTAGCTCGAAAATCGGCTCTTCGAAACCCGTCTCAAGCAATAACTTTCGCGTTGCGGCGACGTCAGCATCTGGCATGTCCGTTTTACTGATGACGGCGATTTGCCGTTTGCTGACGCCAATATCCAGCAACCCGGCAGGCAACCGACTTTCCGGGTCATTTGCGCCATGGACATAGATCAGCATGTCTACATCCTGTAGCGTGGTAATTAAGGCGTGATACCAGCGGGGATGGCTAAAATATTCACCCGGCGTATCAATATCGCCCTTATCATTAAATTCCACGGCCTGTGTTTTTCTGGCGAGGGTATAATTCCCCTGCAACGCATTAAATAACGTTGTTTTTCCTGCCCCGACGCTACCCACAAACGCAATTCGTTTCATGAATGCCTCGTATTAACTTTTGGTCATTTCACAAAGCGTATAATTTAATAAGCGACCTAAACCGCTGACGGTTTGTGATAACGCTTCTTCTACTGCGCCCACCGAGCCATAAATCACCAATGCACCGCTGAAGCGGTCGAGAAAACCGATATGCACATCAGCGGCTTTCAGCGCTAAATCACCGGCGATCATCGCCGTTTCGCCGGGAGTTAGCGTCATAATGCCAATTGCGCCCGCATCCGGAACGCCGATTTTCTTCGCCAGTTCCTCACCGGGATGCGCGATGAGATGCGCCAGTGTGACCTGTTTGCCGGGCACAAATTCCTGAATGATGCGTTCTTTATCCATGAGTCGCCGCCTGTGAAAAACTTTCGTGTATCGTGACAATTTTTCGTCAGAGTAAATAACAAAATTCGGCAAGCGCGTTTAAAAGGTGAGGTAGATCACTAAGAATGGAGAGATATTTACTGTTATGAATAAACTTTCATATGCGACGCATGAATATAAATAAAATAATATCGAGATATTTTATATACTGATTTTTTTATTATTCGCAAACTCAGTAATAAGCTTTGCTAATATATTTCAGGAAAACCGCTTACCCTGAATATTCAGGGTAAGCGTGAGAGTTAAGAATGAATTACAGCGGTTGGGTTTGCGCTTCAACCACGGCCAGCGCCACCATATTGACGATACGACGCACCGATGCGATCGGCGTTAACACGTGAACCGGTTTCGCCACGCCCATCAGCACCGGACCGACAGTCACACCTTCCGAGCTGGAAACGCGCAGTAAGTTGTAACTAATGCGGGCAGCTTCCATGTTCGGCATCACCAGAATATTGGCAGAACCTTTCAAAGGGCTGTCCGGCATACGGTCGTTGCGAATCGCTTCCACCAGCGCTGCATCGCCGTGCATTTCACCATCAATCATCAGATCTGGCGCACGATCCCTGACCAGTTCCAGCGCCTGACGCATTTTGCTCGACGACGGGCAGTCAGAAGAACCAAAGTTGGAGTGCGACAACAGAGCAACGCGCGGCTCAATACCAAAACGACGGACAGTTTCTGCCGCCATCAAGGTGATCTCCGCCAGCTCTTCTGCGTCTGGTTCGTCATTGACGTAGGTATCGGCAACAAAGGTGTTACCACTCGGCAGCAGCAGCGCGTTCATTGCACCTGCGGTGTGAACGCCATCGCGATAACCAAAGACATTTTTCACCACGCTAAAATGTTCATGATAATCGCCCACCGTACCGCAGATCATTGCATCGGCTTCCCCACGCTGAACCATGATCGCGCCGATCACTGTCGGGTTACTGATCAGCGCACGCTGCGCCTGTTCCTGAGTGACACCGCGACGCTTCATGATCTGGAAGTATTCGGTCCAGTACTCTTTAAAGCGCGGATCGGATTCGTTATTGACGATTTCAAAATCAACGCCCGCTTTGATCTGCAAGCCCAGTTTCTGAATGCGCATTTCGATCACGTTCGGACGACCGATAAGGATCGGTTTCGCCAGTCCCAGCGTTACCAGTTCCTGAGTCGCATGCAGAACGCGCGCCTCTTCCCCTTCCGGCAGAACTACGCGCTTCGGCGCTTTGCGAGCCTGGGAGAAAATCGGCTTCATAAACAGGTTGGTTTTGTAAACGAACTCAGTCAGCTTGTCGATGTAGACGTCGAAATCAGCAATCGGACGCGTCGCCACGCCCGACTCCATCGCCGCTTTTGCGACCGCAGGAGCGATCTTAACGATCAAGCGCGGATCAAACGGTTTTGGAATGATGTATTCCGGACCAAAGCTCAGATCCTGAACGCCATACGCTGAAGCCACCACTTCACTCTGTTCTGCATGGGCCAGTTCTGCAATCGCGCGTACCGCCGCCAGTTTCATCTCTTCGTTGATGGCGGTTGCGCCAACGTCAAGCGCGCCACGGAAGATGAACGGGAAGCAAAGAACGTTGTTCACCTGGTTCGGGTAGTCGGAACGGCCGGTACAGATGATGGCATCCGGACGCACTTCTTTCGCCAGCGGCGGCAGAATTTCCGGTTCCGGGTTCGCCAGCGCCAGGATCATTGGTGCCCGAGCCATTTTCTTCACCATTTCCTGGGTCAGCACTTTCGGGCCGGAACAGCCCAGGAAAATATCCGCACCTTCAATCACATCATCGAGGGTACGTTTGCCGTCATCCACCACCGCATATGCGGCTTTGGTTTCCGCCATATTTGGCTCACGCCCCTGATAGATAACGCCTTTTGAATCGCAAACCACGATGTTATGTTTTTGCAGCCCCAGCGCTACCAGCAGGTTCATACAGGCGATTGCTGCGGCACCCGCGCCGGAAACCACCATCCGCACGTCGGAGATGTTTTTCTCCACCACGCGCAAGCCGTTGAGGATGGCGGCAGTGCTGATGATTGCCGTGCCGTGCTGATCGTCGTGGAATACCGGAATATTCATCCGCTCGCGCAGTTTCTGTTCAATATAGAAACATTCTGGCGCTTTAATGTCTTCGAGGTTGATGCCGCCGAAGGTCGGTTCGAGCGCGGCGACGACTTCAATAAATTTGTCCGGGTCGAGTTCATCAACTTCAATGTCAAATACATCAATCCCAGCGAATTTCTTAAATAGAACGCCCTTGCCTTCCATCACCGGTTTGCCTGCCAGCGCGCCAATGTTGCCTAACCCCAGCACCGCCGTACCGTTAGAGATCACCGCAACCAGGTTACCGCGCGCGGTATATTTGTAGGCTTTTAGCGGGTCTTTTTCGATTTCAAGACAAGGTGCGGCAACGCCTGGTGAGTAGGCCAGCGCCAGATCGCGCTGCGTTGCCAGAGGCTTGGTTGGAGAAACCTGGATTTTCCCTGGAACTGGAAATTCATGGAAATCAAGTGCACTTTGTTTTAACTGGTCATCCATTTGGTTGTTCCTTTCACGTAACGTTCACAAATAAAGTGTGTGGGCAACAGCCCCTGCCCACAACGTGGCGCACATTATTACCCTGCCGGAGTCTACAGACTTTGAGCAAGTCCAAACTCTCACCATTAATATAATGTTTTGGTAACAATCCTATAACACTGATATTACCTGCTTAATCCAGCAATACCATGCCTGTCTGCTATGCTTTTTTGATGCGTTTAGCGAAATTTCTCAGAAGTGTGAATTAACGCACTCATCTAACACTTTACTTTTCAAGGAGTATTTCCTATGAACGAGTTAGACGGCATCAAACAGTTCACCACTGTCGTGGCAGACAGCGGCGATATTGAGTCCATTCGCCATTATCATCCCCTGGATGCCACCACCAATCCTTCGCTGTTACTCAAGGCTGCCGGATTATCACAATATGAGCATTTAATAGACGATGCTATCGCCTGGGGTAAAAAAAATGGCAAGACCCAGGAACAACAGGTGGTCGCAGCGTGTGACAAACTGGCGGTCAATTTCGGTGCTGAAATTCTCAAAATCGTACCCGGTTGCGTGTCAACAGAAGTTGATGCACGCCTCTCTTTTGATAAAGAAAAGAGTATTGAGAAGGCGCGCCATCTGGTGGACTTGTATCAGCAACAAGGCGTTGAGAAATCACGCATTTTGATCAAACTGGCTTCGACCTGGGAAGGAATTCGCGCGGCCGAAGAGCTGGAAAAAGAAGGTATTAACTGCAACCTGACGCTGCTGTTTTCTTTTGCCCAGGCGCGGGCCTGTGCGGAAGCAGGCGTTTTTCTGATTTCGCCGTTTGTAGGGCGTATTTATGACTGGTATCAGGCACGCAAGCCGATGGACCCGTATGTGGTGGAAGAAGATCCGGGCGTTAAATCGGTGCGCAATATCTACGACTACTATAAGCAACACCACTATGAAACCATTGTGATGGGCGCGAGCTTCCGTCGCACCGAACAAATCCTCGCCTTAACCGGCTGCGATCGACTGACTATCGCACCGAATTTGCTGAAGGAGCTGCAGGAAAAAGTTTCTCCAGTGGTACGTAAATTAATCCCGCCTTCTCAGACGTTCCCACGCCCAGCACCCATGAGCGAAGCGGAGTTCCGTTGGGAGCACAATCAGGATGCGATGGCGGTAGAAAAACTGTCTGAAGGCATTCGTCTGTTCGCTGTTGATCAACGCAAACTGGAAGATCTTCTTGCCGCCAAACTATAAACCAGCCACGGAGTGTTATATGTCCCGAAAAGACCTTGCCAATGCGATTCGCGCACTCAGTATGGATGCGGTACAAAAAGCCAATTCTGGTCATCCCGGCGCGCCGATGGGCATGGCTGATATTGCCGAAGTGCTGTGGAACGATTTTCTTAAACATAATCCTACCGACCCAACCTGGTATGATCGCGACCGCTTTATTCTTTCCAACGGTCACGCGTCGATGCTGCTCTACAGTTTGCTACATCTGACCGGTTACGACCTGCCGCTGGAAGAACTGAAGAACTTCCGTCAGTTGCATTCGAAAACCCCAGGCCACCCGGAGATTGGCTATACGCCAGGCGTTGAAACCACCACCGGCCCGCTTGGACAAGGTTTGGCGAACGCCGTCGGGCTGGCGATAGCAGAGCGTACACTGGCGGCGCAGTTTAACCAGCCAGACCATGAGATCGTCGATCACTTCACCTATGTGTTTATGGGCGACGGCTGCCTGATGGAAGGTATTTCCCACGAAGTCTGTTCGCTGGCAGGCACGCTGGGACTAGGCAAGCTGATTGGTTTTTACGATCACAACGGTATTTCCATCGACGGTGAAACAGAAGGCTGGTTTACCGACGATACGGCAAAACGTTTTGAAGCCTATCACTGGCATGTGATCCATGAAATCGACGGTCACGATCCGCAGGCGGTGAAGGAAGCGATCCTTGAAGCGCAAAGCGTGAAAGATAAGCCGTCGCTGATTATCTGCCGTACGGTGATTGGCTTTGGTTCGCCGAATAAAGCAGGTAAGGAAGAGGCGCACGGCGCACCACTGGGGGAAGAAGAAGTGGCGCTGGCACGGCAAAAACTGGGCTGGCACCATCCGCCATTTGAGATCCCTAAAGAGATTTATCACGCCTGGGATGCCCGTGAAAAAGGCGAAAAAGCGCAGCAGAGCTGGAATGAGAAGTTTGCCGCCTATAAAAAGGCTCATCCGCAACTGGCAGAAGAGTTTACCCGACGGATGAGCGGTGGTTTACCGAAGGACTGGGAGAAAACGACTCAGAAATATATCAATGAGTTACAGGCAAATCCGGCGAAAATCGCTACCCGTAAGGCTTCGCAAAATACGCTTAACGCTTACGGGCCGATGCTGCCTGAGTTGCTCGGCGGTTCGGCGGATCTGGCTCCCAGCAACCTGACCATCTGGAAAGGTTCTGTTTCGCTGAAGGAAGATCCGGCGGGCAACTACATTCACTACGGGGTGCGTGAATTTGGCATGACCGCTATCGCCAACGGCATCGCGCACCACGGCGGCTTTGTGCCGTATACCGCGACGTTCCTGATGTTTGTTGAATACGCCCGTAACGCCGCGCGGATGGCGGCACTGATGAAAGCGCGGCAGATTATGGTTTATACCCACGACTCAATTGGCCTGGGCGAAGATGGTCCGACGCACCAGGCTGTTGAGCAACTGGCCAGCCTGCGCTTAACGCCAAATTTCAGCACCTGGCGACCGTGCGATCAGGTGGAAGCGGCGGTGGGCTGGAAGCTGGCGGTTGAGCGCCACAACGGACCGACGGCACTGATCCTCTCAAGGCAGAATCTGGCCCAGGTGGAACGTACGCCGGATCAGGTTAAAGAGATTGCTCGTGGCGGTTATGTGCTGAAAGACAGCGGCGGTAAGCCAGATATTATTCTGATTGCCACCGGTTCAGAGATGGAAATTACCCTGCAAGCGGCAGAGAAATTAGCAGGAGAAGGTCGCAATGTACGCGTAGTTTCCCTGCCCTCGACCGATATTTTCGACGCCCAGGATGAGGAATATCGGGAGTCGGTGTTGCCTTCTAACGTTGCGGCTCGCGTGGCGGTGGAAGCAGGTATTGCCGATTACTGGTACAAGTATGTTGGTCTGAAAGGGGCAATTGTCGGGATGACGGGTTACGGGGAATCTGCTCCGGCGGATAAGCTGTTCCCGTTCTTTGGCTTTACCGCCGAGAATATTGTGGCAAAAGCGCATAAGGTGCTGGGAGTGAAAGGTGCCTGATGGTGATCGCCGGATGCTGTATGTTCCCCTCACCCTAACCCTCTCCCCAGAAGGGCGAGGGGACGGTCCGTGCGCTTTTTAGGGCCGCATCTGCGATTTTGTTTAACGGGTGATCACAACGTGGGCCTGGCGTCTGGCCCATGCCAGTTATCGCAGGTAGGTTCTGCGGCGTAACGCACCAGGCGAAAACTCTGACCGTCAAAGCGCCAGCGCGCCTGAATGCCACAATCGCTTAATCCGCGCCCTTTCGCTAAGGTCACCAGTTCACGCGATTTCTCATCAAATGTTGCGTTCATCAGTTCCAGTTCATTCGTCTCCTGACCGTTGTTGAACGGCAAACGCAACCGAACCGGGCGCGAGGCTAGCGGCTTTTTACGCGACACAATCCATGCCAAATCAATGGTGTTATAGGCCCCTGCCTCACAGCTAATCATCATCAGTGCTTTATCATCGGTCAGCGCAGTGACATTCACCTCACGACGTAACGGATCAAGCGAGCAGCGCAGACCATTCATCCGCCAGTTTCCATAATCCAGCAAATCGTTACGTTCTTCGAGTGAGAGTGGCGTCGGCGTTGGGTTAACCACCGCGACCTCTTTCAGCGCAGGCGCGGGCGGTACGCTGAGAGGCGGTTCGTCCCCTTTCTTGATCCACGCGGTTTCACTGCCAACGCGCTTTTGCTGAGCATCAATAAACAACAACGCCGCTTTTAAGCCGCTCAGAGAAATGGTCTGATTGCCGTCGCGTAAGGTGATCGCCTTCCCTTCCTGAATTATCTGCAAAAACGCGGTGATGGTTGCCGTATCATCGGTTACTAATAACCATGGTGAAATCCGCCACTTGTCACCACTTAATGCCAACGGCTCACCATCTAATAGCAGCCGTGGCGCTATCTCCCCTTCAGACGCATCCGGCGACTTCAACCCACCGCGCTCAATACGTAAAACGGCATCGGTATGCGCCCCAGCGCTGCGGCTCAGGGTCATCACCAGTCCATTATGATCGCCCGTATTGCGCGCCACACAAAAATTTTGATTATTACAGGTGACCTGCCAGTCGGAAAACGCCCGTTGCGCTGGTGCCGCCCACACCAAAGACGTCGGCAACAAAGCGAAAAAAAAGAGAAGGAAAATGCGATAGCGCATGGACGGTACGACCCCAGAAGTTCAAACAAACAGCACAAGTCGTATCTTCGTTGCGCAGGTAGCGCGGCTCAATCGGATTTGTCGGATTGAGCCAATAATAAACAACGAAATATTATTGCTATTTTTCAGTCCATTAAATGTGACATTTGCAAATAGTTAAGCAATAACACCGTCTTACCGTCACGTATCTCGCCGGTTTTGATCATCTCCAGCGCCTGGCTGAACGGCAGCTCGAGCACTTCAATATCTTCATCTTCAACACCGCCACCGGCGTTAGCGCGCTGATTGTCACTGTATTCGGCGATAAAAAAGTGGATTAGCTCAGTCACACCGCCAGGCGACATATACAGTTCAAATAATTTGCGCACTTCGCCCACTTCATAGCCCGTCTCTTCAATCGCTTCTTTACGAATGCACACTTCCGGTTCGTCGTTATCCAGCAGCCCGGCGCAGGTTTCAATCAGCTGCCCGCTTTCATTGCCATTAACCCAGGTAGCGACACGGAACTGACGAATCAGAACCACGCTCTTTTTCTTCGCGTTGTACAGGAGGATCGTCGCACCATTACCGCGATCGTAAACTTCACGTTTATGGCGGATAACTTCACCATCTTTGCGCGTGAGATCGTAAGTAATGTTGTGCAGGGTGAAATAGTTATCGGAGAGAATTTTGTCTTTAATGAGGGTGATTTGTTGCGTCATACCGACTCCACAGCGCGAAATGAACAATTATATTACGCTGTGAAGTCGGGTTTGTCTGCGCAGGCTATCAGTGAGATTTGACTGATTTTACCCCCAGCCAGTCAATAATCCCCTGTGCCGCATGACGTCCTTCTGCCATTGCGGTAACCACCAGATCCGCACCACGCACGGCGTCGCCACCGGCGAAGATTTTCGGATTGGTGGTCTGGTAACGGTACTGGCTTTCCACATCCGCGATGATGCGGCCCCATTTGTCTACCGTTACACCGTGCGACTCCAGCCACGGCATCCCGTGTGGATTGAAGCCAAACGCCATAATCACCGCATCGGCTGGCATGACAAATTCACTGCCCTCAATCGGTACAGGTCGCCGACGCCCCTGGGCATCCGGCTCGCCAAGACGCGTGCGCAGGAAACGAATTCCGCAAACGTGACCTTGCTCATTCAGCTCAAGCGCCACCGGCTGGACGTTAAATTCGAAGTTGGCCCCCTCTTCGCGGGCGTTCTTCACCTCTTTCTTCGAGCCTGGCATGTTAGCTTCATCACGACGATAAGCGCAGGTGACGTTACTCGCGCCGTGGCGCAGCGCAGTACGCACACAGTCCATCGCGGTGTCGCCGCCGCCCAGTACCACGACGTTAAGTCCGGCGGTATTGATAAACGGCTCTTCCGGTAGCTCTTCGAGCCCCATCACCTGTTTAGTGTTGGCAATGATGAACGGCAGCGCGTCATAAACGCCCGGCGTATCTTCATTGGGTAAACCCGCTTTCATGGAACGGTAAGTGCCTACGCCAACGAAGACCGCGTCGTATTGTTCCAAAAGCGAATCCAAAGAGACATCTTTACCCACTTCACAATTGAGTTCGAAGTGAATCCCCATCGCGCTGAAGATTTCCCGACGGCGTGCCAGCAGGGATTTATCCAGTTTGAAAGAAGGAATGCCGAAAGTGAGCAAGCCACCGATTTCTGGATGGCGATCGTACACCGTCACCGCCACGCCATTGCGGGTCAGAACATCCGCACAGGCCAGCCCTGCCGGACCTGCCCCGATAATCGCCACCCGCTTGTCCACTTTGGTGACATGACTTAAGTCAGGACGCCAACCTTTCGCCAACGCCTGATCTGAAATATAGCGTTCAATGTTGCCGATAGTTACCGCGCCGTGCTCATCGCGAATAGTACAGGCACCTTCACACAAACGGTCTTGCGGACAAACGCGTCCGGTAATTTCCGGCAGGGTGTTGGTCTGGTGAGAAAGCTCGACGGCGGCGTCGATGTTTCCGGCTTTCACCAGTTCAATCCACTGCGGAATATGGTTATGCAGCGGGCAGGTCCATTCACAAACGCTGTGCTCGCCGAACTTAAGGCAGCGCGAGGCTTCCCGTTGTGCCTGGTCGGCGCGAAATGGCAGATAAATTTCATCAAAACCGGTTTTGCGCGCTTCAATCGCCAGTTTATCCGGCTCGCCACGCGCGGGCGTTGCCTGCATTTGTTCGACTTTACTCATTACCGGCATTTCTTGTGCAGCGGTACTGGCATGCCACGGTTGATGCTCCTGACGTGCGGTGCGCAAGCGGCGGGATTTCGCCATGCCGGAGAGTGCGACGTCAGTGACCAGTTGCAGCGCGTCCGCCGGGCAATTCTCGACACAGGCAGGACCGTTTTCGCGCCCTGCACAAAGGTCGCATTTATGCGCCGTGGCTTTTACTTTTCCTGCCGCGACGGGTGTCAGGACGATTTGCATCGTACCAAACGGACAGGCCACCACGCAGGATTTACAGCCAATACACTTTTGCTGATTGACCTGAATGCTGTCATCAACGTGGCTGATTGCGCCATTAGGGCAGCTACGGGCGCATCTTCACAATGGTGACAGGTCACTGCACTACGTTGCTGCTGATGTTTGATAACCGTAATTCGGGGATGAAAATGGTGTTGGCTCAGGACATGTTGCTCATCATTGTGAGCCATGACACAGGCGATTTCACAAGCATGACAACCCAGACATTGCTGACTGTTGGCCATAATAAAACGATTCATAACGACCTTCTTTTTTGGTTGTAAAAACCTTATTCTTTATATGAGTGTTGTTATTACCCGACTTACAGGGGAACCGGCAATGTTCATGTGCCCAGAATAAGTAACTATTTCGCTATAAACTGTGGCAGATCAAATAATCCCATCACTGACTAAATTGCGTTTCAGCGAACTGGAACATTAATGATTTTTTGTGGAGAAGACGCGTGTGATTGTTAAACGCCCCGTCTCGGCCAGTCTGGCCCGGGCCTTTTTTTACATTGTGCTGCTGTCGATTCTTTCCACGGGTATCGCTCTGCTAACTCTGGCGAGCAGTTTGCGCGACGCTGAGGCTATCAATATTGCCGGATCGCTGCGTATGCAGAGTTACCGCCTGGGCTACGACTTGCAAAGTGGCAGTCCACAACTCAATGCACATCGCCAGTTGTTTCAGCAGGCACTGCATTCACCGGTATTAACCAACCTCAACGTCTGGTATGTGCCAGAAGCAGTAAAAACTCGCTATGCGCATCTGAATGCCAACTGGCTGGAGATGAATAATCGGCTCAGCAAGGGCGATTTGCCGTGGTATCAGGCCAATATTAATAATTATGTTAATCAGATAGACCTGTTCGTGCTGGCTTTACAGCACTACGCTGAACGCAAAATGCTGCTGGTGGTGGCGATTTCCCTGGCTGGCGGTATCGGTATTTTCACGCTGGTCTTTTTTACTTTGCGCCGCATACGCCATCAGGTGGTTGCCCCGCTGAATCAGCTGGTTACCGCCAGTCAGCGTATTGAACACGGGCAGTTCGACTCGCCGCCGCTGGATACCAGTCTGCCGAATGAGCTTGGTCTGCTTGCAAAAACCTTTAACCAAATGTCGAGCGAGCTGCATAAATTGTACCTTTCGCTGGAGGCGTCAGTAGAAGAAAAGACCCGCGATCTCCACGAGGCCAAGCGTCGTCTGGAGGTGTTGTATCAGTGCAGTGTTCCCAGGCGCTGAACACCAGCCAGATTGATGTGCATTGTTTCCGCCATATTTTGCAGATTGTTCGCGACAATGAAGCAGCTGAATATCTGGAGCTGAACGTTGGGGATAACTGGCGGATTAGCGAAGGGAAGCCAAACCCTGAGCAGCCAATGCAGATTTTACCGGTGACAATGCAAGAGACGGTTTACGGCGAACTGCACTGGCAAAATAGTCACGTTTCATCATCAGAACCGCTGCTTAACAGTGTTTCATCGATGCTGGGACGCGGTTTGTACTTTAATCAGGCGCAGAAGCATTTTCAGCAGTTATTGTTGATGGAAGAACGTGCGACCATCGCCCGCGAATTGCACGACTCGCTGGCTCAGGTGCTTTCTTACTTACGTATCCAGTTGACGTTACTGAAGCGTTCGATACCGGAAGATAACGCCACCGCACAAAGTATCATGGCCGATTTTTCCCAGGCGTTGAATGATGCTTATCGGCAGTTACGCGAGCTGTTGACTACTTTCCGCCTGACGCTGCAGCAGGCGGATCTCCCCTCCGCGTTGAGGGAAATGCTGGATACGTTACAAAATCAAACCAGCGCTAAACTGACCCTCGACTGCCGTCTGCCAACCCTGGCACTGGATGCGCAAATGCAGGTGCATTTGTTGCAAATTATTCGCGAAGCGGTGCTGAATGCGATGAAGCACGCCAACGCCAGCGAAATCGCCATCAGTTGCGTCACCGCGCCGGACGGCAATCACACGGTTTATATCCGTGATAACGGGATTGGTATCGGTGAACCGAAAGAACCCGAAGGTCATTATGGACTGAATATCATGCGCGAACGCGCGGAACGGCTGGGCGGGACGCTGACTTTTTCACAACCTTCCGGCGGCGGCACGTTAGTGAGTATTAGCTTTCGCTCCGCAGAGGGTGAGGGGAAGGGGAAGGGGAACACGCCGGCTGAGGTGTAAATAATTACCCTCACACCGGCCCTCTCCCTTTAAAGGCGAGAGGGAAAAACGTGCCCATATTGACCTGTAAGCGAGTGTGTCAGCAATCTCATGATAATTTACATTAACTCCTTTTTTTCTCCACGATTGGCTCGTACCTTGCCGCTACAGTGAAGCAAGTCAAGCCTACAACAATACGCAGAAACACGAGGTCCTCTTTTAATGGCGAATTTCTTTATTGATCGCCCCATTTTTGCCTGGGTGCTGGCAATCCTGTTGTGTCTGACAGGTACCCTGGCGATTTTTTCATTGCCCGTTGAACAATACCCCGATCTCGCGCCACCGAATGTGCGAGTGACCGCTAACTATCCCGGCGCATCGGCCCAGACGCTGGAAAACACCGTGACCCAGGTTATCGAGCAAAATATGACCGGCCTCGATAATCTGATGTATATGTCATCTCAGAGCAGTGGCACCGGTCAGGCATCTGTCACTTTAAGTTTTAAAGCAGGCACCGATCCGGACGAAGCCGTGCAGCAAGTACAAAACCAGCTGCAATCAGCCATGCGAAAGTTACCGCAGGCGGTGCAAAATCAGGGCGTGACGGTGCGTAAAACCGGCGATACCAACATTCTGACCATTGCCTTCGTCTCTACCGATGGCTCGATGGATAAACAGGATATTGCTGATTATGTTGCCAGTAATATTCAGGACCCGTTAAGCCGCGTGAATGGCGTCGGGGATATCGATGCCTATGGTTCGCAATATTCCATGCGTATCTGGCTGGACCCGGCGAAACTCAACAGTTTCCAGATGACGGCTAAAGATGTCACTGATGCCATTGAGTCACAGAACGCGCAGATTGCGGTTGGGCAACTTGGTGGTACACCTTCCGTCGATAAGCAGGCGCTCAACGCCGCCATTAACGCCCAGTCACTGCTGCAAACACCAGAACAGTTCCGCGATATCACCTTGCGGGTGAATCAGGACGGCTCAGAGGTAAGGCTGGGCGATGTCGCCACCGTCGAAATGGGGGCGGAGAAATACGATTATCTTAGCCGCTTCAATGGTAAGCCAGCCTCCGGGTTGGGGGTAAAACTGGCCTCCGGCGCAAACGAAATGGCGACAGCGGAGCTGGTGCTCAATCGTCTCGACGAGCTGGCGCAGTATTTCCCGCACGGACTGGAATACAAGGTGGCGTATGAAACCACCTCGTTTGTTAAAGCCTCCATTGAAGACGTGGTGAAAACGCTGCTGGAAGCTATCGCTCTGGTTTTCCTCGTTATGTATCTGTTCCTGCAAAACTTCCGCGCCACGCTGATACCCACTATCGCCGTGCCGGTGGTGTTGATGGGAACCTTCTCCGTACTTTACGCCTTCGGTTACAGCGTCAACACCTTAACCATGTTCGCGATGGTGCTGGCGATCGGTCTGCTGGTGGATGACGCCATCGTGGTGGTGGAAAACGTCGAACGTATTATGAGTGAGGAAGGACTCACTCCTCGCGAAGCCACACGTAAATCGATGGGGCAGATCCAGGGGGCACTGGTCGGGATTGCGATGGTGCTTTCGGCGGTATTTGTACCAATGGCCTTCTTCGGCGGCACCACCGGTGCCATCTATCGCCAGTTCTCTATTACCATTGTTGCGGCGATGGTGCTGTCAGTACTGGTAGCGATGATCCTCACTCCGGCTCTGTGTGCCACGCTACTTAAGCCACTGAAAAAAGCTGAGCATCACGGGCAAAAAGGTTTTTTTGCCTGGTTTAACCAGATGTTTAACCGCAACGCCGAACGCTACGAAAAAGGGGTGGCGAAAATTCTCCACCGTAGCCTGCGCTGGATTGTGATTTATGTCCTGCTGCTTGGCGGCATGGTGTTCCTGTTCCTGCGTTTGCCGACGTCGTTCTTACCGCTGGAAGACCGGGGCATGTTTACTACCTCGGTACAATTGCCCAGCGGTTCAACCCAACAACAGACCCTGAAAGTCGTTGAGCAAATCGAGAAATATTACTTCATCCATGAAAAAGACAACATCATGTCGGTGTTTGCCACCGTTGGTTCTGGCCCTGGGGGTAACGGGCAAAACGTGGCGAGAATGTTTATCCGCCTGAAAGACTGGAGCGAACGCGACAGTAAGACCGGCACCTCGTTTGCCATTATCGAGCGTGCAACGAAGGCGTTTAACCAAATTAAAGAAGCTCGCGTTATCGCCAGCAGCCCACCAGCAATTAGCGGTCTTGGTAGTTCTGCAGATTTTGATATGGAGTTGCAGGACCACGCTGGAGCGGGTCACGATGCGCTGATGGCAGCACGTAATCAGTTGCTGGCGCTGGCGGCGGAAAACCCGGAGCTAACCCGTGTGCGCCATAACGGCCTCGATGACAGTCCGCAGTTGCAGATTGATATCGACCAGCGTAAAGCTCAGGCGCTGGGCGTTGATATCGACGATATTAACGACACACTGCAAACCGCCTGGGGTTCGAGCTATGTGAATGACTTTATGGATCGCGGTCGCGTGAAGAAAGTCTATGTGCAGGCAGCTGCGCCGTATCGCATGCTGCCAGATGACATCAATCTCTGGTATGTCCGAAATAAAGATGGCGGCATGGTGCCCTTCTCTGCTTTCGCGACCTCACGCTGGGAAACAGGCTCGCCGCGTCTGGAACGCTATAACAGTTATTCTGCGGTTGAGATTGTTGGGGAAGCCGCACCGGGGGTCAGTACCGGTACGGCGATGGATATTATGGAATCGTTAGTGAAGCAGCTGCCAAACGGCTTTGGTCTGGAGTGGACGGCGATGTCGTATCAGGAGCGGCTTTCCGGCACGCAGGCTCCGGCGCTGTACGCCATTTCCTTGCTGGTGGTATTCCTGTGTCTGGCGGCATTGTATGAAAGCTGGTCGGTACCGTTCTCGGTAATGCTGGTCGTGCCGCTGGGGGTAATCGGCGCGCTGCTGGCAACCTGGATGCGCGGGCTGGAAAACGACGTTTACTTCCAGGTGGGCCTGTTAACGGTCATTGGTTTATCGGCGAAAAACGCCATCCTGATCGTCGAGTTTGCTAACGAGATGAACCAAAAAGGCCACGACCTGTTTGAAGCGACGCTCCACGCCTGCCGTCAGCGTTTACGCCCGATTCTGATGACCTCGCTGGCATTTATCTTCGGCGTATTGCCAATGGCAACCAGCACGGGTGCCGGTTCCGGTGGTCAGCATGCGGTGGGTACTGGCGTAATGGGCGGGATGATTTCAGCTACTATTCTGGCTATTTACTTCGTGCCGCTGTTCTTTGTGCTGGTGCGCCGCCGCTTCCCGCTGAAGCCGCGCCCGGAATAAGCAATAAAAAAGGCGACATGCCAATGTGTCGCCTTTTTCAACTTTCCGATTAAGAACCTGCTCAGCGGGTTCTTGCTGTTTATACTTTGTCTCAGGAATTACTTACGAAGCATAACTTCGATAAAGTCTTTCCAGTTCCCCAGTTCACGTTCAATCATAACAACCTCTCTTATAATTATGGGTATTCTACGGAAAAAATATACCGTGGTGAAGCTAATTTACTCGATTGCTGCGATGACTACCTCCGGGGGACAAACCTTATGTAAATACTATGGTCCTGCGGTGATAATTTGTATGTGATACACAGCAACATTTCGAGATATTCATACGGCATCTAATACTTATTTAATTCTGGTTAAAATACAGACAGATAACAAGATGAATATTCTTAATGTTTACGTTAAAAATGTTTAATATTATTTAATAGTTGTTAATTTGAATACTTCGATAATGTTATATTTTCTGATAATCATTTGCAGGCAAAATGTTTTCACCCTTAAATGAGTATTTATTCTCATAAATCGAAAAAGGATTCATTATGGTTACACTTTACGGCATCAAAAATTGTGACACCATTAAAAAGGCTCGCCGTTGGCTGGAAGCCAATAACATCGACTATCGTTTTCATGATTACCGCGTCGATGGGCTGGACAGCGAATTATTGAACGGTTTTATCAACGAATTAGGCTGGGAAGCGTTACTCAACACCCGTGGTACAACCTGGCGTAAACTGGACGAAACTACCCGCAATAAAATCACCGATGCGGCCTCTGCGGCGGCATTAATGACTGAAATGCCTGCAATTATCAAACGTCCATTGCTCTACGCGCCTGGTAAGCCTATGCTGCTGGGTTTCAGTGATTCCAGTTATCAGCAATTTTTCCATGAGGTGTAGTCTATGTCGTGCCCGGTTATTGAGCTGACACAACAGCTTATTCGCCGCCCTTCCCTGAGTCCTGATGACGCAGGATGTCAGGCTTTGTTGATTGAACGTTTGCAGGCGATCGGTTTTACCGTTGAACGCATGGATTTTGCCGATACGCAGAATTTTTGGGCATGGCGTGGGCAAGGTGAAACGTTAGCCTTTGCCGGGCATACCGACGTGGTGCCGCCTGGCGACGCCGATCGTTGGATCAATCCGCCGTTTGAACCCACCATTCGTGACGGCATGTTATTCGGGCGCGGTGCGGCAGATATGAAAGGCTCGCTGGCGGCGATGGTGGTAGCAGCAGAACGTTTTGTCGCACAACATCCCAACCATACGGGGCGACTGGCATTTCTGATCACTTCTGATGAAGAAGCCAGTGCCCACAACGGTACGGTAAAAGTCGTCGAGGCGTTAATGGCACGTAATGAGCGTCTCGATTACTGCCTGGTCGGCGAACCGTCGAGTATCGAAGTGGTAGGTGATGTGGTGAAAAATGGTCGTCGCGGATCGTTAACCTGCAACCTCACCATTCATGGCGTTCAGGGGCATGTTGCCTACCCACATCTGGCTGACAATCCGGTACATCGCGCAGCACCTTTCCTTAATGAATTAGTGGCTATTGAGTGGGATCAGGGCAATGAATTCTTCCCGGCGACCAGTATGCAGATTGCCAATATTCAGGCGGGAACGGGCAGTAACAATGTTATTCCGGGTGAACTGTTTGTGCAGTTTAACTTCCGCTTCAGCACCGAACTGACTGATGAGATGATCAAAGCGCAGGTACTTGCCCTGCTTGAAAAACATCAACTGCGCTATACGGTGGATTGGTGGCTTTCCGGGCAGCCATTTTTGACCGCGCGCGGTAAACTGGTGGATGCGGTCGTTAACGCGGTTGAGCACTATAATGAAATTAAACCGCAGCTACTGACCACAGGCGGAACGTCCGACGGGCGCTTTATTGCTCGCATGGGGGCGCAGGTGGTGGAACTCGGGCCGGTCAATGCCACTATTCATAAAATTAATGAATGTGTGAACGCTGCCGACCTGCAGCTACTTGCCCGTATGTATCAACGTATCATAGAACAGCTCGTCGCGTGATGAGTGGTTCTGCAAGAGGAAATAAGCATGGACTGGCTGGCTAAATATTGGTGGATTCTGGTGATTGTCTTTTTGGTCGGCGTCCTGCTGAACGTGATTAAAGATCTCAAGCGCGTCGACCATAAGAAATTTCTCGCCAACAAGCCGGAGCTTCCCCCGCATCGTGATTTCAACGATAAGTGGGACGATGACGACGACTGGCCGAAAAAGGATCAACCGAAGAAGTAAGCTGAGTGCTCAACCGTAGGCCGGATAAGGCGTTAACGCCGCATCCGGCAATGGTGAACGATGCCTGATGCGACGCTCACGCGTCTTATCAGGCCAGGTAATCTGTCTTTTACATCATTTCAATCACATCATCATCGCCAGGCTTACCGCCACTTAGCGCTTGGTCGAAATAATGTTTCGGAATGGTATAACGCAAGTGATCCAGGGCAAATTGCATACTGCGATTGTCGATCGCATGGCCTAAATCCTCCACGATATCCAGCGTCACGTCACCACCGGCACTGATTAACGCTTCCTGCGCCGCAACTGCATGCGCCAGATCGATAACCGGATCTTCACCACCATGAATCAAGTGAATTGTCGTGGCTGTAGACGCGGTCTCCGGCAGGCTCGCATAGCGTCCGTTAAAGGCAATGACGCGCGAAGCAAGGCCCGGTTCGGCTTTAATGCTCTCCAGCGCCATAATCGCGCCTTGTGAGAAACCAATTAGCGCCGTGGCGTTAGCCCCTACTCCGCTCTGTTTCTGCCAGTAGCGTACCGTTTCAATAAACGTCGGCATGATGGCATCCACACGCGCCTGGCGATTATCTTCCGTAATACCCTGCACTGAAAACCACTGACGCCCCGCCGGATTACCGCTCGGCTCCGCGCCACCGACACTCACCACCAGCGCATCAGGAAACAGCGGTGCAAACCAGCTGCCTATTTCCCCCATTGCCACCGGGTTATCCCCGACACCGTGGAAAAGCAGTAACAACTGTTGTGCAGGTTTATCCGGGCTTTGAACAACAAAATGGTCATGTTTCATGGCGAACTCCTTAACTGATGTCATTAATTTTACGCCGCTGACTCACAATGACCATGGGAGAAAATTGAAGGAGTCAGTGAAAAAATTGCCATTGCGTTATGCGATCGCGCAGACGCTCAGTGCGAACCTCATTTAGTGCGAACAGCGCCTGCGCGGCCTCTTCCCGCTGGCGAACCAGTAACATCTTGCGGCCTGAAAGTTTAAGTGTGGTACATAACTGCGCGTCACTGGCGTTTTTCTGTAAACACCCACGCAGCGCCGGTAATGCCAGTTCACTGGTTTGTAGCAGACGCAATAAGCAACCTAACGATGTTAATAGCGGACGATGAGCGAAAGCAAAACCGGCCAGTTCAAGCCAGTCGTCGTCAGAAAGGATGGCATCGTTTAGTGGATCAACAGGAAGCATTTCGCCATTCCACTGCGCGAGAGCTTGCGCATCGCGACGTAAACGGTAATGCTCACGTTCAGCCAGCTGTTTACCCGCATCACTCATCGGTAACAGCGCCATCGCCGTATAGCAACCGCTGCTGGCTTCCCGATGATTACCCATCCGCACCAGCACAAAACCGCAGCGTTGCCAGAAACGCCATAACTCCCCAGTGTAACCAAAACTCACCGAAAGATAGTCGAGGTCATGCGTATATTGCAAAGCTCCAGCAATAAGTTGCCGCCCTGTGCCTTCCCGCTGACGAGCCGGATGAACTGCTATCCGGCTAACCCGCCTTCCGCGCAATGTCGCCGCCAGTGGATTGCTGCCGTGCGCCGCCAGCGACTGGGCCACCAGATTACCCCGCGGGCGACGAAAACCTGCCCATACCGCCTGACTGAGTTCTTGAGATAATCCGCCCTCATCCACCAGCCACAACGCCCCGGCAATCTCGTTTTCGCCAGCCGCCTGTAAAAAATGTTGCCCTAGTGCATCCATCATCCGGCGTAAATCCAGCGGCGAGGTCCGGTAGTGCGCACCAGACAATAACTGATAAACCTTTAACGGCGTTTCTGGCTCGCTTCGCCATAACGTTTGTTCAAATGCGGAAATGACGATATTGCCTTGTGGTGTATGGGTGAAGTTTTCATCGTTAAAAACCAGTGCCTCACTAACCATTTTTTCCAGCGGGCATCCCTGTGCCCAGCGGATCGGCTGTTGCAGTTCAAAACGGTGTAAATGCGGAAAGCGAGCGCAAAATTTCAGCAAAAAACCACGTCCGGTACCTTCGTAGCCCTGCACCGTAGTGGTTAACAACGTTCGAGGAAAACGCGATACCAGTTGATGCAACAACGGCGCAGGTATGGCTGCGGCTTCGTCGACCACCAGCCAGTCGGCTTGCTCATCGCTGGCTAACAAGGCATCCGGTGCAATAAAGCGAAACTTCTCGCCCGCAAATTGTGCCAGTACATCCGTTGCCGCTTTTGCGGGCGCGGTGACAATCGCACTGCCCGCAATACGAGAAATGAGTTGCCCTGCCAACGCCGACTTACCGCGCCCACGCGCAGCCGTTACCGCTGCCACGCCCGGCGGCATGGTCAGTAGCTGCTGTAAGAGTTGCTGTTGTTCTGGTTGTGGTGCGCCGGTCGCGGGGTGCCAGTCAGTACGGGGAGTAAAATGCGCCAACGAGAACGGCTGGTTTTGCCGCCAGAGGATAGCGTCGTTATCCGCCGTAAGTACGCGTTTGAGATGCTGGACAAAATGCGGCGTCGCAATAGGGTCAGGGCAATCACTCCAGCGCAGCGAGTCGGCATCAGGTTGGTTTTCCCACTCTTCCCATACAGGGAGTAACAAAACCAGCCAGCTTCCCGCTTTCAACGTTCCGCTAAGTGCTGCAAAGGCAGCGGCATCAAAGCCGTGGCGGGCGTCGAATACCGCATGCCGGAACTCGCGCCCAAGTAAAGTTTGTAGCGCCGAGGGTGAACAGTGGTTTTCAGCATCTAGCTGCGGCGAAATCCACAGCCAGTCGCCAGGTAAGGCATCACGCAACTTAAGAGCATGATCAAAACACCAACCCTCTTCTCCGCTCAACACCAGCAAGCGGCAGATCCCTTCACGTTTCATTTGCGCTGTTAATGTGTAAAGCGCAGTCAGTTCAGCCATCCCTGCCCCGGAAATTAAATGCTTTTACCAAAAGTATTGCATTGTGCCGGATCGCCGCTGTCGAAACCACGTTTAAACCAGCTGCAGCGTTGCTGAGAAGTGCCATGTGTGAAACTGTCTGGTACTACTCGCCCCTGACTTTGCTGTTGTAAACGGTCATCGCCGATGGCCTGCGCCGCATTCAGCGCCTCTTCCAGATCGCCAGTTTCCAGAACGCCTTGCTGCTGCATACTATGCCCCCAGACACCGGCAAAACAGTCGGCCTGGAGTTCCATACGCACAGATAAGCGGTTTACTTCCGCCTGCGTCGCGTTTTGTTGCAGTTGACGAACTTTCGGCTCGATGCCTAACAGTTTCTGCACATGATGACCGACTTCATGGGCGATAACGTACCCCTGGGCAAAATCGCCATCCGCGCCAAGTTTGTCTTTCATGTCATCATAGAAGGAGAGATCGATATAAACTGTGCCATCCGCCGGGCAATAGAACGGCCCCATAATGGACTGGCCCGCCCCGCAGCCGGTGCGCGTCATTCCACGGTACATGACCAGCTTCGGTTGCTGATAGGTCTTACCCATCTTTTCGAACTGTTGTCCCCAGGTGTCTTCCGTGGTTGCCAGAATCACCGAGGTGAATTTTGCGGCTTCGTCTTCATTAGGGCTAATTGACCGCGTTGATTGTTGTTGAGAAACCGGCTGCCCGGTCATCAACCCGGTTAAATCAACGCCATAGTAGCCTGCAACCAGCACGACTATCAGTAAAATCAGCCCGCCTTTACCGCTCGGCAGACGGAAACCGGGACCGCCCATTGACGGACCGCCAGAGCTGTTGCGCCTGTCTTCAACATTGTCACTTTCACGTCGCCCTTGCCAACGCATAGATACCTCAACAATATATTCATTATAGAAATGATCGTAGGTGGTTCAGAGGAAGATTACCACAGGAAAGCGGGATGAAATGGCGGAGGAATGAGCGTTCAATGCATATATTCCGAGAGCGGTTGTCTTGCCGTGCCAGCTGCACGGCAAGATGATGAACAGAAAAATCAGTCCAGCTGTACACCCAGGCGGCGGGCGACGGCTTCATAGGCTTCGATCAGGCCACCGAGGCTCTGGCGGAAACGGTCTTTGTCCATTTTCTCCAGTGTTTCTTTGTCCCACAGGCGGCTGCCGTCCGGGGAGAACTCATCGCCCAGTACCACTTCACCTTTGTACAGACCAAACTCCAGCTTGAAGTCGACCAGAATCAGACCAGCATCATCGAACAGTTTTTTCAGCACGTCGTTCGCTTTGTAGGTCAGCTCTTTCATACGTGCCAGGTTCTCTTTGCTCACCCAGCCAAAGGTTTCGCAGTAAGATTCGTTGACCATCGGATCGTGCATGGCATCGTTTTTCAGGAACAGATCGAACAGCGGCGGGTTCAGCTCAATACCTTCTTCGATTCCAAGACGTTTCACCAGAGAGCCAGCAGCACGGTTACGCACGACACACTCAACCGGCACCATATCCAGCTTTTTCACCAGACATTCGGTATCGGAGAGCAGACGCTCCATTTGAGTCGGGATACCCGCTTCAGCCAGTTTGCTCATAATGAAGTAGTTGAACTTGTTGTTCACCATACCTTTGCGATCAAACTGCTCAATGCGCGCGCCATCCCCTGCTGACGTATCATTGCGGAATTCGAGCACCAACAGGTCCGGGTTTTCCGTGCTGTATACGGTTTTCGCTTTACCACGATACAACTCAGCTTGCTTTTGCATCTTTATCACTCCTGGGTGTGAATTAACGTTTTAAAATCTTTTGCTGTCTGGTGTGCCGGATGTTTTTTCGGATGCGGCGTGAACGCCTTATCCGAACTACGTCCGACAAACAAATTTCGTGCGAATTACCGCTAAAATCGCGTTTTCCTGCCGACGCACACGTTTGCGTATCATATCAGAAAAAAGGGCCGGATGATTCCAGCCCTGTATTTTTACTTGCTAAACGCAGCCTGGAAGACAGCTACCAGCGCGTCGTTCTGACTCTGAGTCAGAGTATGACCTTTCGGATCGATGAACTGTAGGCTGCTGCGGTTATCTAAATCGCCAACCTGCAGTTTATAGTCACCGGATGCCAGGCCTGGATCGCTCGCGCCCAGTTCCTGCCAGTCGCTGTCAGACAGCGGCTTATAAGTTACGGCCATGTTGCCCTGCGAACGGGTGCTGTCGGTCACTTTCATGCCCACTTTTTCCAGCGACGCTGGCAGACGTTGCCAAACCACATTGAACGGCCCGCGTACGACCAGCATTGGTAAACCGGTGTCATCAGCTGCACTTTGTACGTCCATAGTGGTGGAGGCACGATTTTGCGCAGCGTTCGCGGCGTCAGTGGCAGATTTATCCAGACCGGCGGAAATAACGTTCATCATCTCCGTGCTGTAACGCTGCATGGAAGCCGCGTCTGCAACCGGTTTGCCCGCCTGTTCCAGGTTCAGCAGTTTAACCGTAACCGCCTGCTGATAACCCTGCGGCTTAACAGAGATTTGATAACGACCACGATACTGCTCGTCTTCGTCCAGACGGTTCCATTGTACCCAATCGGTGGTCAGTGTCTGACCAGCATCATCACGTTGGGTGATGGTGTAGTTTTTCGCCTGCAGCACGCTAACCACCTGCGGCCACAGAGTATTGCCACGACCATTTTCCACCAGCAATGAAGCGGTATCGCCCGTGAACTGGGTACGCGCGCCAGAAACCAGTGCCAGCGGCTGGGCTGGTGGACGAATGTCCAGCGCCTTACCGACAGCACCACTACCGTTGGTCACCGGGATTGCATAATCACCGGAGGTCACCGGCAAAATCATTCCAGCCGGGGCATGAAGCTCCGCAAGCGGTGCCGCTTCCAGGTAGGCTTCATCACCACTGACCTGACGCTTATAGCGTGAGTCAGAACTACAGGCAGCGAGTAATAAAACAAGCGAAACACCCGCAACCTTTGCCAGGCGCGACTTTTGAACAGAGTAAGCCATCAAATCTCCCTAAACTTTACAGCAAACCGGCATGCTTAAGCGCCGCTCTGACCGTCTCACGACCACTGTCGGTGATTGGTGTCATTGGCAGGCGCAGCGTATCGGTCGCCACAAGACCCAGTTCCTTACATGCCCATTTCACCGGGATTGGATTGGGTTCGACAAATAGTTTGTTGTGTAATGGCATCAGACGCTGATTAATAACGCGTGCCTCGGCAAAATGCCCTTCTGCTGCCAGTTTGCACATCTGGGCCATATCACGCGCTGCGACGTTAGCCGTAACGGAAATAACCCCATGACCGCCCAATTGCATGAAGTCCAGCGCGCTCGCATCATCGCCGCTCAGCAGAACAAAATCATCTGAAACCAGCTCTTTGATCTGGTTTACACGCGTTAAGTTCCCTGTTGCCTCTTTGATTCCGATAATATTTTTTACTTTCGCCAGACGGCCCACCGTTTCCGGGAGCAGATCGCAGCCAGTACGGGACGGCACATTATACAGAATTTGCGGCAGGTCAGTATGCTCAGCGATGGCTTTGAAATGCTGATACAAACCTTCTTGCGACGGACGATTGTAGTAAGGGGTTACCGTCAGGCAGCCGACGATACCACTGTCATTGAAGCGCTGCGTCAGGCTAATGGCTTCCGCAGTAGCGTTAGCGCCGGTCCCGGCAATTACCGGAATGCGCCCATCAGCCAGATCCAGCGTCATCATCACCACATCAGCATGTTCGTCATGATTTAAGGTAGCGGACTCGCCAGTGGTGCCAACAGAAACGATCGCCGAAGTACCGCTGGCGACATGATAATCAATCAGTTTTTTCAAGCTAGCCCGACAGACATTACCTTTTTCATCCATCGGAGTAACAATCGCGACAATACTTCCCGTGAACATGGGCCATCCTCTGTGCAAACAAGTGCCTCAATGGTACGTTTGGTATGGCATTAAAAGCAAGCAGACAGAACCGTTCTGATTGTTGTATGCATGATTTTTTTATGCTTTCCTTAAGAACAACTCACCCCTTAAAGGAATAACCAGTTTGACACTGTCATCGCAACATTATCTGGTGATCACTGCGTTGGGTGCCGATCGCCCTGGAATTGTGAACACCATCACCCGTCATGTCAGTAGTTGCGGCTGTAATATTGAAGACAGTCGCCTGGCGATGCTGGGAGAAGAGTTCACGTTTATCATGCTGCTTTCCGGTTCATGGAATGCCATCACTCTGATTGAATCAACGTTACCGTTGAAAGGTGCCGAACTGGATCTTTTAATCGTGATGAAGCGCACGACGGCGCGTCCGCGTCCGCCAATGCCAGCATCTGTCTGGGTTCAGGTCGATGTTGCAGACTCCCCGCATTTAATTGAACGCTTCACAGCACTTTTCGACGCGCATCATATGAACATTGCGGAGCTGGTGTCGCGCACACAACCTGCTGAAAATGAACGGGCTGCGCAGTTGCATATTCAGATAACCGCCCACAGCCCCGCATCTGCGGACGCAGCAAATATTGAGCAAGCGTTCAAAGCCCTATGTACAGAACTCAATGCACAAGGCAGTATTAACGTCGTCAATTATTCCCAACATGATGAACAGGATGGAGTTAAGTAATGAATCCACTGAAAGCCGGTGATATCGCACCGAAATTTAGCTTGCCGGATCAAGACGGAGAACAAGTTAATTTGACCGACTTCCAGGGACAGCGTGTTCTGGTTTATTTCTACCCGAAAGCCATGACCCCCGGCTGTACCGTACAGGCCTGCGGCTTACGCGATAACATGGATGAGTTGAAAAAAGCGGGCGTTGATGTGCTGGGTATCAGCACCGATAAACCCGAAAAACTCTCCCGTTTTGCGGAAAAAGAGCTGCTTAACTTTACGCTCCTGTCTGATGAGGACCACCAGGTGTGCGAACAATTCGGCGTCTGGGGTGAAAAGTCCTTCATGGGCAAAACCTACGATGGTATTCATCGCATCAGCTTCCTGATTGACGCTGATGGCAAAATCGAACATGTCTTTGACGATTTCAAAACCAGCAATCACCACGACGTTGTGCTGAACTGGCTGAAAGAACACGCCTGATTACTTTGCTCCATTCCGTGCTGGCTGCGCTTGCGGCCAGCATACCTCACTTCTCGTGATCAAGATCACATTCTCGCTTTCCCCTGCGACACGGGTGTCGAATCCATTTTTTGCTGAACGTTAATGACCATCATTTTTGTACCGTTCAGAATCCAGTTAATACATAACTTATTGAATAGATTGAGTTAATCAGAATGGCACCCTTTATGCAATATGAAATGCAATGTTTCATATCATTTTCAAGGAGCCGACATGAACCGCTTTGTGGTGGCCGAACCACTGTGGTGTACAGGATGTAATACCTGTCTCGCTGCCTGTTCGGACGTGCATAAAACGCAAGGTTTACAGCAACACCCGCGCCTGGCCCTGGCGAAGACGTCAACAATCACTGCCCCTGTCGTGTGTCATCACTGTGAGGAAGCCCCTTGCCTGCAGGTCTGCCCGGTCAATGCCATCTCTCAGAGGGATGATGCGATCCAACTCAACGAAAGCCTCTGTATTGGCTGCAAGCTTTGCGCCGTGGTCTGCCCATTTGGCGCAATCAGCGCTTCAGGAAGCCGTCCGGTGAATGCCCATGCGCAATATGTTTTTCAGGCTGAAGGCTCACTCAAAGACGGCGAAGAAAACGTGCCGCCCCAACATGCGTTGCTGCGCTGGGAACCGGGTGTCCAGACCGTCGCGGTGAAATGCGACCTGTGTGATTTCTTGCCAGAAGGTCCGGCCTGCGTTCGCGCTTGCCCGAATCAGGCGTTACGGCTGATCACCGACGATAGCCTGCAACGTCAGATGAAAGAAAAACAGCGCCTTGCCGCAAGCTGGTTTGCCAATGGCGGGGAGGATCCCCTTTCCCTCACTCAGGAGCAACACTAATGGATGCCCTGCAATTATTAACCTGGTCGCTGATCCTCTATCTGTTTGCCAGTCTGGCTTCGCTGTTTTTACTCGGTCTGGACAGACTGGCTATTAAGCTTTCCGGCATCACATCGCTGGTGGGCGGCGTGATTGGCATCATCAGCGGAATTACGCAATTACATGCTGGTGTAACTTTAGTCGCCCATTTTGCCACCCCTTTTGACTTTGCCGATTTAACCCTGCGAATGGATAGCCTCTCGGCATTTATGGTGCTGGTTATCTCCTTGCTGGTGGTGGTTTGTTCGCTCTATTCATTGACTTATATGCGCGAATACGAGGGCAAAGGCGCGGCGGCGATGGGCTTCTTTATGAATCTTTTCATCGCATCGATGGTTGCCCTGCTGGTGATGGACAACGCTTTTTGGTTCATCGTGCTGTTTGAAATGATGTCGCTGTCTTCCTGGTTTCTGGTCATTGCCAGGCAGGATAAAACGTCGATCAACGCTGGCATGCTCTACTTTTTTATCGCCCACGCCGGATCGGTGCTGATTATGATCGCCTTCTTGCTGATGGGGCGCGAAAGCGGCAGCCTCGATTTTGCCAGTTTCGCACGCTTTCACTTTCTCCGGGGCTGGCGTCGGCGGTGTTTCTGCTGGCCTTTTTCGGTTTTGGCGCGAAAGCCGGGATGATGCCGTTGCACAGCTGGTTGCCGCGCGCTCACCCTGCCGCACCATCGCACGCTTCGGCGTTGATGTCTGGCGTAATGGTCAAAATCGGTATTTTCGGCATCCTGAAAGTAGCGATGGATCTGCTGGCGCAAACGGGTTTGCCTCTGTGGTGGGGCATTCTGGTGATGGCGATCGGCGCAATCTCCGCGCTCCTGGGCGTGCTATATGCGCTGGCGGAACAGGATATCAAACGGCTGCTGGCCTGGAGTACCGTCGAAAACGTCGGCATTATTTTGCTGGCAGTCGGTGTGGCGATGGACGGTCTGTCACTGCACGACCCGCTGCTCACCGTGGTTGGACTGCTCGGCGCACTGTTTCATCTGCTCAACCATGCGCTGTTCAAAGGGCTGCTATTTCTCGGCGCGGACGCGATTATTTCGCGTTTGCATACCCACGACATGGAAAAAATGGGGGCACTGGCGAAACGGATGCCGTGGACAGCCGCAGCATGCCTGATTGGTTGCCTCGCGATATCAGCCATTCCTCCGCTGAATGGTTTTATCAGCGAATGGTACACCTGGCAGTCGCTGTTCTCACTAAGTCGTGTGGAAGCCGTAGCGCTACAACTTGCGGGTCCTATTGCTATGGTAATGCTGGCAGTCACTGGTGGGCTGGCAGTAATGTGCTTCGTCAAAATGTACGGTATTACTTTCTGTGGTGCGCCGCGCAGTACACACGCTGAAGAGGCACAGGAAGTGCCAAATACGATGATCGTCGCCATGCTACTGCTCGCGGCACTCTGCGTATTAATTGCGCTTAGTGCCAGTTGGCTGGCACCGAAGATAATGCATATTGCCCATGCGTTTACCAATACCCCTCCCGTCACTGTCGCCAGCGGAATAGCACTTGTACCCGGCACGTTTCATACACGGGTCACTCCTTCATTACTGTTGCTGTTACTACTGGCGATGCCTTTGCTGCCAGGCCTTTACTGGCTGTGGTGTCGTTCGCGCCGCGCAGCGTTTCGTCGCACAGGAGATGCCTGGGCATGCGGCTACGGCTGGGAAAACGCGATGGCTCCGTCAGGCAATGGCGTGATGCAGCCGCTGCGTGTGGTCTTCTCTGCGTTATTTCGTCTACGACAACAGCTCGACCCTACGCTGAGGCTAAATAAAGGTCTTGCGCACGTCACCGCCAGGGCTCAGAGCACAGAACCCTTCTGGGATGAGCGGGTGATCCGCCCCATCGTGAGCGCCACCCAACGGCTGGTCAAAGAAATACAGCATCTGCAAAGCGGCGACTTTCGTCTCTATTGCCTGTATGTGGTCGCCGCACTGGTTGTGCTGCTAATCGCTATTGCCGTCTAAGGAAATCACCATGAGACAAACTCTTTGCGACGGATATCTGGTCATTTTTGCGTTAGCACAGGCCGTGATTCTGCTGATGCTAACCCCACTTTTTACGGGTATTTCCCGGCAGATACGCGCGCGTATGCACTCCCGCCGCGGGCCGGGGATCTGGCAGGATTATCGCGATATCCACAAACTGTTTAAACGCCAGGAAGTTGCGCCGACATCTTCAGGTCTGATGTTCCGCCTGATGCCGTGGGTATTAATCAGCAGCATGCTGGTGCTGGCGATGGCCTTACCACTATTTATTACCGTTTCCCCTTTTGCGGGCGGCGGCGATCTGATCACCCTTATCTATCTTCTTGCCCTGTTTCGTTTTTTCTTTGCTCTTTCCGGGCTGGATACCGGAAGTCCGTTTGCGGGAGTCGGTGCCAGTCGCGAGTTGACGCTCGGCATTCTGGTCGAACCAATGCTTATTCTCTCACTGCTGGTATTGGCGCTGATAGCAGGTTCCACGCATATCGAGATGATCAGCAATACGCTGGCGATGGGCTGGAACTCGCCGCTAACCACCGTACTGGCGTTACTGGCCTGTGGTTTTGCCTGCTTCATTGAGATGGGAAAAATTCCCTTTGATGTTGCTGAAGCAGAACAGGAATTACAGGAAGGCCCGCTGACCGAATATTCCGGTGCCGGGCTGGCGCTAGCGAAATGGGGGCAGGGGCTGAAACAGGTCGTGATGGCAGCACTGTTTGTGGCCCTGTTTCTGCCCTTTGGGCGCGCGCAAGAACTTTCTCTCGCCTGCCTGCTGACTTCACTTGTCGTTACGCTGCTCAAGGTTTTGCTGATTTTTGTACTGGCCTCAATCGCAGAAAACACGCTGGCACGCGGGCGTTTTTTACTCATTCACCATGTGACCTGGCTTGGCTTGGCTTCAGCCTTGCTGCGCTTGCATGGGTCTTCTGGTTAACCGGTCTGTAAGGAGCACTGACGGAATATGGAAAATCTTGCTCTGACGACGTTAATGCTGCCTTTTATCGGCGCACTGGTCGTTTCGTTTTCGCCACAACGTCGGGCCGCCGAATGGGGGGTTTTGTTCGCCGCGCTGACCACGCTGTGCATGTTGTCGCTGATCTCCGCGTTTTATCAGGCCGATAAAGTTGCCGTCACGTTGACGTTGGTCAACGTGGGGGATGTGGCATTGTTTGGCCTGGTCATTGATCGCGTGAGTACGCTGATTCTGTTTGTGGTGGTGTTTCTCGGTTTGCTGGTCACGATCTACTCCACGGGTTATCTGACGGATAAAAATCGCGAACACCCGCATAACGGCACGAATCGTTATTACGCATTTTTGCTGGTGTTTATCGGCGCGATGGCGGGACTGGTACTCTCCTCGACGCTGCTCGGTCAGTTGTTGTTTTTTGAAATTACGGGCGGCTGCTCCTGGGCGTTGATCAGTTATTACCAGAGCGATAAAGCGCAGCGTTCAGCACTAAAAGCGTTGCTTATCACCCATATCGGTTCGTTGGGGTTGTATCTTGCCGCCGCCACGCTGTTTTTGCAGACCGGAACGTTTGTGCTTAGCGCGATGAGCGAGTTACATGGCGACGCACGTTATCTGGTTTATGGCGGCATCCTGTTTGCCGCGTGGGGGAAATCGGCCCAGCTACCGATGCAAGCGTGGCTACCGGACGCAATGGAAGCGCCAACACCGATCAGCGACTATCTCCACGCCGCATCGATGGTGAAAGTGGGCGTTTACATTTTTGCCCGCGCCATTATCGACGGCGGCAATATCCCGCATGTGATTGGCGGCGTTGGCATGGTCATGGCACTGGTCACCATTCTTTATGGCTTTCTGATGTATTTGCCACAGCAGGATATGAAGCGGTTGCTGGCCTGGTCGACCATCACTCAACTTGGCTGGATGTTCTTCGGCTTGTCGCTCTCCATCTTCGGCTCGCGGCTGGCGCTGGAGGGTAGCATCGCCTACATCGTCAACCACGCGTTCGCTAAAAGCCTGTTTTTCCTTGTAGCAGGTGCGCTGAGTTACAGCTGCGGCACGCGCTTGTTGCCGCGTCTGCGTGGCGTATTGCACACCCTGCCGTTGCCAGGCGTGGGTTTCTGCGTGGCAGCGCTGGCAATTACCGGTGTGCCGCCGTTCAACGGCTTCTTCAGTAAATTCCCGCTGTTTGCCGCCGGTTTTGCGTTGTCAGTGGAGTACTGGATCCTGCTGCCCGCCATGATTCTGCTGATGATTGAATCGGTCGCCAGTTTCGCCTGGTTTATTCGCTGGTTTGGTCGCGTCGTGCCGGGCAAACCGAGCGAGGCCGTCGCCGATGCCGCACCGCTGCCAGGGTCAATGCGCCTGGTGTTGATTGTACTGATTGTGATGTCGCTGATTTCCAGCGTAATCGCCGCGACCTGGTTGCAGTAAGGAGATGATGAATGACCGGTTCTATGATCGTAAATAATCTGGCGGGACTGATGATGCTGACATCGCTGTTTGTGATTAGCGTCAAAAGCTATCGCCTGTCATGCGGATTTTACGCCTGCCAGTCGCTGGTGCTGGTGTCTATTTTCGCCACTCTCTCGTGCCTGTTCGCCGCAGAGCAACTGCTGATCTGGTCCGCCAGCGCCTTTATCACCAAAGTGCTGCTGGTACCGTTAATCATGACTTACGCTGCACGAAATATTCCCCAGAACATCCCGGAAAAAGCGTTATTCGGTCCGGCAATGATGGCACTGCTCGCGGCGTTAATTGTCCTGCTTTGCGCATTTGTCGTTCAGCCCGTGAAGCTACCGATGGCTACCGGGCTGAAACCGGCGCTGGCGGTAGCGTTAGGTCATTTTCTGCTTGGCCTGCTGTGCATTGTCAGCCAGCGCAATATCCTGCGGCAAATTTTTGGTTACTGCCTGATGGAAAACGGCTCCCATCTGGTGCTGGCGCTTCTTGCCTGGCGAGCACCGGAACTGGTGGAAATAGGTATCGCTACCGACGCCATCTTCGCCGTCATTGTGATGGTGTTACTGGCAAGAAAAATATGGCGTACCCACGGCACGCTGGACGTGAACAACTTGACCGCGCTGAAGGGATAATGAGATGAGTTATTCTGTGATGTTCGCTTTACTCCTGCTCACGCCGCTGCTTTTTTCGCTGCTCTGTTTTGCCTGCCGGAAACGGGGGCTCTCTGCGACTTGTACGGTGACTGTATTACATAGCTTAGGGATCACACTGCTGCTGATTCTGGCACTCTGGGTGGTCCAAACTGCCGCTGATGCAGGAGAAATATTCGCTGCGGGACTGTGGCTTCATATTGATGGTCTGGGCGGTTTGTTCCTCGCCATTCTTGGTGTGATTGGCTTTCTCACCGGTGTTTACTCGATTGGCTACATGCGTCATGAAGTGGCACACGGCGAGCTTTCACCCGTTACACTGTGCGATTACTACGGTTTCTTCCATCTGTTTTTTTTCACCATGCTGCTGGTTGTTACCAGCAATAACCTGATTGTGATGTGGGCGGCGATCGAAGCCACCACCTTAAGCTCGGCGTTTCTGGTAGGCATTTACGGTCAGCGTTCATCGCTGGAATCAGCATGGAAGTACATCATTATTTGTACTGTTGGTGTCGCTTTTGGTCTGTTCGGTACCGTGCTGGTATACGCCAACGCCGCCAGCGTTATGCCGCAGGCAGAAATGGCGATATTCTGGAGCGAGGTTCTTAAGCAATCGTCCTTGCTTGACCCAACATTAATGCTGTTGGCCTTTGTGTTTGTGCTAATTGGCTTTGGTACCAAAACCGGGCTATTTCCCATGCACGCCTGGCTGCCGGATGCTCACAGTGAAGCGCCGAGTCCGGTCAGCGCCCTGCTCTCCGCCGTATTGCTGAACTGCGCGCTGTTGGTGCTGATTCGCTATTACATCATTATTTGCCAGGCCATCGGCAGCGATTTCCCCAACCGGTTGTTGCTCATCTTCGGCATGTTGTCGGTTGCCGTGGCGGCATTTTTCATTCTGGTACAGCGGGACATTAAGCGTCTGCTGGCGTACTCCAGCGTGGAGAACATGGGGCTGGTCGCGGTGGCGCTAGGCATTGGCGGGCCGCTGGGAATTTTTGCCGCGCTGCTGCACACCTTAAACCACAGTCTGGCAAAAACGCTGCTGTTCTGCGGTTCCGGCAATGTACTGCTCAAGTACGGCACGCGCGATCTCAACGTCGTCTGTGGGATGCTCAAAATCATGCCATTTACCGCCGTGCTGTTTGGCGGCGGTGCGCTGGCGCTGGCAGGGATGCCGCCCTTCAACATTTTTCTTAGCGAATTTATGACCGTTACCGCAGGACTGGCACGTAATCACCTGCTGATTATCGTCCTGCTGTTATTGCTGTTAACGCTGGTGCTCGCGGGCCTGGTACGGATGGCTGCGCGGGTGTTAATGGCGAAACCGCCGCAGGCCGTTAACCGGGGTGATCTCGGCTGGTTGACCACCTCGCCAATGGTGATTCTGCTAGTCATGATGCTGGCGATGGGAACGCATATTCCACAACCTGTCATCAGGATCCTGGCGGGCGCTTCCACTATAGTCCTCTCAGGGACGCACGACCTGCCTGCACAACGTAGCACCTGGCATGATTTTTTGCCTTCAGGCACCGCATCTGTTTCGGAGAAACACAGTGAACGTTAATTCATCGTCAAATCGTGGCGAAGCGATTCTCGCCGCCCTGAAAACGCAGTTCCCCGGCGCGGTGCTGGATGAAGAGCGACAAACGCCTGAACAGGTCACCATTACGGTGAAAATCAATCTGCTGCCTGACGTTGTACATTATCTTTATTATCAACATGATGGCTGGCTTCCAGTCCTGTTTGGCAACGACGAGCGGACACTTAACGGTCATTACGCGGTTTATTATGCCCTTTCAATGGAAGGGGCCGAAAAATGCTGGATCGTGGTGAAGGCACTGGTCGATGCCGACAGTCGGGAGTTTCCGTCAGTCACACCGCGCGTCCCTGCCGCGGTCTGGGGCGAGCGAGAAATTCGCGATATGTACGGGCTGATTCCGGTTGGCCTGCCGGATCAGCGTCGCCTGGTGTTGCCCGATGACTGGCCGGAAGATATGCATCCGCTGCGCAAAGATGCGATGGATTATCGACTGCGCCCTGAACCGACGACAGATTCCGAAACGTATGCGTTTATCAATGAGGGCAACAGCGATGCGCGGGTGATCCCTGTCGGCCCGCTGCATATCACCTCCTATGAACCGGGTCACTTCCGCTTGTTTGTGGATGGCGAGCAAATTGTCGATGCTGATTACCGCCTGTTTTATGTCCATCGCGGCATGGAGAAACTGGCAGAAACGCGGATGGGCTACAACGAAGTGACCTTCTTATCGGACCGCGTGTGTGGGATTTGCGGTTTTGCCCACAGTGTGGCCTATACCAACTCGGTTGAAAATGCACTGGGGATTGAGGTGCCGCAACGAGCACATACTATTCGCTCGATTCTGCTGGAAGTCGAGCGGCTACACAGTCATTTGCTCAACCTTGGCCTCTCCTGCCATTTTGTTGGTTTTGATACCGGCTTTATGCAATTTTTCCGCGTGCGGGAAAAGTCGATGACGATGGCGGAATTGCTGACCGGGTCGCGTAAAACCTACGGTCTGAATCTGATTGGTGGTGTTCGCCGCGATATTCTCAAAGAGCAACGTCTGCAAACGCTGAAACTGGTGCGCGAGATGCGCTCCGACGTGTCGGAGCTGGTAGAGATGCTGCTTGCTACGCCGAATATGGAACAACGCACTCAGGGCATTGGCATTCTCGACCGACAAATCGCCCGTGATTATAGCCCTGTAGGGCCGCTGATCCGCGCAGTGGTTTTGCCCGTGATTTGCGCTTTGATCACCCCTACGCCGACTACGGCAATATTCCAAAAACACTGTTTACCTTTACCGGCGGCGATGTTTTCTCCCGCGTGATGGTCCGTGTCAAAGAGACGTTTGATTCTCTGGCAATGCTGGAATTTGCCCTCGACAACATGCCGGATACCCCACTGCTGACCGAAGGCTTTAGCTATAAACCTCACGCATTCGCGCTGGGCTTTGTTGAAGCGCCACGCGGTGAAGACGTGCACTGGAGCATGCTCGGTGATAACCAAAAATTGTTCCGCTGGCGCTGTCGTGCCGCCACCTACGCCAACTGGCCGGTGTTGCGTTACATGCTGCGCGGCAATACCGTTTCTGACGCACCGCTGATTATCGGTAGCCTTGATCCCTGCTACTCCTGTACCGACCGTGTGACGCTGGTAGATGTGCGCAAGCGCCAGTCAAAAACCGTGCTGTATAAAGAGATCGAACGCTACGGCATTGATCGTAACCGTTCGCCGCTGAAGTAAGGACAGAAGATGCTGAAGTTACTGAAAACTATTATGCGCGCCGGAACCCCGACGGTGAAATATCCCTTCGCGCCACTGGAGGTCAGCCCAGGCTTTCGCGGGAAACCGGACCTGATGCCCAGCCAATGTATTGCCTGCGGTGCCTGCGCCTGTGCTTGTCCGGCAAATGCGCTGACTATCCAGACCGACGACCAGCAAAATTCGCGCACCTGGCAGCTCTATCTGGGGCGTTGTATTTACTGCGGACGTTGTGAAGAAGTGTGCCCGACCAGAGCCATCCAGCTTACCAATAACTTTGAACTGACCGTCACCCATAAAGCCGATCTCTATACCCACGCGACGTTCCATCTACAACGTTGCAGCCGTTGCGAACGCCCGTTTGCCCCGCAAAAAACCGTCGCACTGGCTGCTGAATTGTTGGCACAGCAACAAAATGCTCCACAAAACCGCGAAATGTTATGGGCGCAAGCGAGCGTCTGCCCGGAGTGCAAACAACGCGCGACGCTGATCAACGACGATACAGATGTACCGCTGGTGGCTAAGGAGCAGCTATGAGTCCAGTGCTTACGCAATATGTCAGCCAGCCCATCACGCTGGACGAGCAAACGCAAAAGATGAAGCGGCATTTGCTACAGGATATCCGTCGCTCGGCTTACGTTTATCGCATCGATTGCGGCGGCTGCAACGCCTGTGAAATCGAAATTTTTGCTGCCATCACCCCCGTATTCGACGCAGAACGTTTTGGCATTAAGGTTGTTTCATCACCGCGTCACGCCGATATTTTGTTATTTACTGGCGCAGTCACCCGGGCGATGCGTATGCCTGCACTTCGGGCGTATGAGTCTGCCCCCGATCATAAAATCTGTGTTTCCTACGGCGCGTGCGGTGTCGGCGGCGGTATTTTCCACGATCTCTACAGCGTCTGGGGCGGCAGCGACACCATTGTCCCCATTGATGTTTGGATCCCCGGCTGCCCGCCAACACCGGCCGCCACCATTCACGGTTTCGCCGTGGCGCTCGGTTTGCTGCAACAGAAGATTCACGCGGTGGATTATCGCGATCCCACCGGGGTGACTATGCAACCGTTGTGGCCGCAGATCCCGCCATCACAGCGTATCGCCATTGAGCGAGAAGCGCGGCGGCTGGCGGGCTATCGTCAGGGGCGAGAAATTTGCGATCGGCTCCTGCGCCATTTAAGCGACGATCCTACAGGAAATCGGGTTAACACCTGGTTGCGCGATGCCGACGATCCACGTCTCAATAGTATCGTTCAGCAACTCTTTCGCGTACTCCGGGGGTTACATGACTGAAGAGTGCGGGGAAATTGTTTTCTGGACGCTGCGAAAAAAGTTTGTCGCCAGTAGCGACGAGATGCCGGAACACAGCTCTCAGGTAATGTATTACTCGCTGGCTATCGGTCATCACGTTGGCGTGATTGATTGTCTGAATGTCGCCTTCCGCTGCCCACTGACGGAATACGAAGATTGGCTTGCACTGGTCGAAGAGGAGCAAGCCCGACGTAAGATGCTGGGGGTGATGACTTTTGGTGAGATTGTTATTGACGCCAGCCACACCGCCCTGTTGACCCGGGCATTCGCGCCACTGGCAGATGACGCGACGTCTGTGTGGCAAGCGCGTAGCATTCAATTCATTCATCTGTTGGATGAAATTGTGCTGGAACCGGCTATCTATCTGATGGCCAGAAAAATTGCGTGAGAAGGATTTCTCATTAATAAGGACTGTTGATGGCTATGTCAGACGAAGCGATGTTTGCCCCGCCGCAAGGAATAACAATTGAAGCGGTAAACGGAATGCTCGCGGAGCGGTTAGCGCAGAAACACGGCAAGGCGTCTTTATTACGCGCCTTCATCCCGCTGCCGCCGCCGTTCAGCCCGGTACAACTTATTGAACTGCATGTTCTCAAAAGCAACTTCTATTACCGCTACCATGATGATGGCAGCGATGTGACGGCAACAACAGAGTATCAGGGCGAGATGGTCGATTATTCGCGTCACGCCGTCCTTCTCGGCAGTAGTTGAATGGCGGAGCTACGCTTTATTCGTACCCACGGCAGCCGTTTTACTCCCCAGGATTGCACACTGTTTAACTGGCTGGCACGCATTATCACCCCGGTTCTGCAATCATGGCTCAATGATGAAGAACAGCAGGTGGCGCTGCATTTGCTGGAGAAAGATCGCGATCATCATCGGGTACTGGTGGATATCACTAATGCAGTGCTGTCACATCTTGATCTCGACGATCTGATCGCTGACGTCGCTCGTGAGATCCATCATTTTTTCGGTCTGGCTTCAGTCAGTATGGTACTGGGCGATCATCGAAAGAACGAGAAGTTCAGCCTGTGGTGCAGCGATCTTTCTGCCTCACATTGTGCGTGTCTGCCACACAATATGCCTGGCGACAGTGTATTGCTGACACAAACGCTACAAACCCGACAACCGACCTTGACGCACCGTGCAGATGATCTGTTTCTCTGGCAACGCGACCCGTTATTACTCTTACTTGCATCTAACGGCTGCGAATCTGCGCTCCTTATACCGCTTACCTTTGGCAACCATACACCGGGTGCATTGTTGCTGGCGCATACCTCTTCCACTCTCTTTAGTGAGGAAAACTGCCAGCTACTACAACACATAGCCGATCGCATCGCTATTGCCGTTGGCAATGCCGATGCCTGCCGTAGAATGACCGATTTGCAGGAAAGTTTGCAGCAAGAAAACCACCAGCTTAGCGAGCAGCTCCTTTCGAATCTGGGCGTCGGTGACATTATCTATCAAAGCCAGGCAATGGAAGACCTGCTCCAGCAGGTAGATATTGTGGCGAAGAGCGACAGTACGGTGTTGATTTGCGGTGAAACCGGAACCGGCAAAGAGGTGATCGCCAGAGCGATCCATCAACTTAGCCCGCGACACGACAAGCCGCTGGTCAAAATCAACTGCGCTGCCATCCCCGCCAGTCTTCTGGAAAGTGAGTTATTCGGTCATGACAAAGGGGCGTTTACTGGTGCGATTAATACCCATCGTGGTCGTTTTGAAATTGCCGATGGCGGCACGTTGTTTCTCGATGAAATTGGCGATCTGCCGTTAGAACTTCAGCCTAAACTGCTGCGCGTATTGCAGGAACGGGAGATTGAGCGTCTCGGCGGGAGTAGAACGATCCCGGTAAATGTCAGAGTCATTGCCGCCACCAACCGTGATTTGTGGCAAATGGTTGAAGATCGCCAGTTTCGCAGCGATCTCTTTTATCGCCTGAATGTCTTCCCACTGGAATTGCCTCCGCTGCGCGACCGTCCGGAAGATATCCCTCTTTTAGCAAAGCATTTCACGCAAAAAATGGCGCGCCATATGAATCGTTCAATTGACGCCATCCCGACCGAGGCGCTACGCCAGTTGATGTCGTGGGACTGGCCGGGCAACGTGCGCGAGCTGGAAAACGTGATTGAGCGAGCGGTACTGCTGACTCGCGGTAACAGTCTGAATTTACATCTTAATGTCCGACAAAGCCGTTTACTGCCGACGCTAAATGAAGATTCAGCGCTTCGCAGTTCAATGGCGCAGTTGCTGCACCCGACGACGCCAGAGAATGACGAAGAAGAACGTCAGCGCATTGTTCAGGTATTGCGAGAAACCAATGGCATTGTTGCCGGGCCCCGTGGCGCGGCGACACGATTAGGGATGAAGCGCACCACGCTGCTGTCACGAATGCAGCGTCTGGGAATCTCGGTTCGCGAGGTGTTGTAATCTGCTTTTGCAGGAGTATGCATGAGAAACAAACTCTCTTTCGACTTGCAGTTGAGCGCCAGAAAAGCGGCAATCGCTGAACGGATTGCCGCCCATAAAATTGCCCGCAGTAAAGTGTCGGTCTTTTTAATGGCGATGTCCGCTGGCGTGTTTATGGCGATCGGATTTACTTTTTACCTTTCCGTTATCGCCGATGCCCCGTCTTCATAGGCATTAACCCATCTGGTGGGCGGCCTTTGCTTTACACTTGGCTTTATTTTGCTGGCGGTTTGCGGCACCAGCCTGTTCACCTCGTCGGTAATGACGGTAATGGCAAAAAGTCGGGGCGTTATTAGTTGGCGAACTTGGCTGATTAACGCACTTCTGGTGGCCTGCGGTAATCTGGCAGGTATTGCCTGTTTCAGTTTGTTAATCTGGTTTTCCGGGCTGGTGATGAGTGAAAACGCGATGTGGGGAGTCGCGATTTTACACTGCGCCGAGGGCAAAATGCATCATACATTTACTGAATCTGTCAGCCTCGGCATTATGTGCAATCTGATGGTTTGCCTGGCGCTGTGGATGAGTTATTGCGGACGTTCGTTATGCGACAAAATCGTCGCCATGATTTTGTCCATCACCCTGTTTGTCGCCAGTGGCTTTGAGCACTGTATCGCCAATTTGTTTGTGATTCCGTTCGCCATTGCCATTCGCCATTTCGCCCCTACCTCCTTCTGGCAACTGGCGCACAGTAGCGCAGACAATTTTCCGGCACTGACGGTCAGCCATTTTATTACCGCCAATCTGCTCCCGGTGATGCTGGGTAATATTATCGGCGGTGCAGTGCTGGTGAGTATTTGTTATCGGGCTATTTATTTACGTCAGGAATCCTGAAAAATCAGCCCGGCGAAACAGTTCGTCGGGCTGAAGATTATTCTTGCGCGATTTGCCCATCGGGCCAGGCGTGGATCACGGCTTTGATCAGCGTCGCCAATGGAATGGCGAAGAATACGCCCCAGAATCCCCACAAACCACCGAAGATCACCACCGATAAAATAATCACCAGCGGATGCAGGTTAACCGCTTCGGAGAACAACACCGGTACTAGCAGGTTGCCGTCCAGCGCCTGAATAATCAGATACACCGCGAAGCAGCTCCAGAATTCAGTACCTGCGCCAAACTGGAATAGCGCCACGCCAACCACCGGAATGGTCACCACAAATGCGCCAATGTACGGAATAAGAACCGAGAAGCCGACCAGCACTGCCAGCAGCAGCGAATAGTTCAGCCCGAAGAGCAAGAACCCCAGCCAGGTGGCGATCCCCACCACGATCATCTCCAGCACTTTGCCGCGGATATAGTTGGTGATTTGTTGATTCATCTCCTTCCACACCTGTCCTGCCAGCCCACGGTTACGCGGCAGCACCCGGCGAACGGCGTTCAGCATCTGCTCTTTGTCTTTCAGCAGGAAGAAGACCATCAATGGCACCAGCACCAGATAGACGGCTATGGTCAGCAAACCGACCAGCGAGGCGAGGGAAATTTTCACCACCGAATCGCCCATGGTCAGCATCCGACTGCGCATATTTTCGGCCATTGCATCAATAATGCCCGCGTCCATTAACACCGGATAGCGGCGCGGCAACGTGGCGGCAAAGTCAGAAAGCTTATTGAGCATCCCCGGCATATCGCGGATTAAGTAGATGCCCTGTTGCCAGGCGATAGGCAGTACCACGAACGCCATCAGTAGCAATATACCGACAAAAACCACCAATACAATCGACGTCGCCCAGCGGCGGGAGCAGCCAATAGATTGCAGGCGCACGGTTGGCCATTCCAGCAAATAAGCCAGCACAATAGCCACCAGCAACGGAGCAAGCAGGCCACTAAAGAAAAAGATAATGCCAAATCCGGCAACTAAAATAACCAGCAAGGCAATCGCTTCCGGGTCGCTAAAACGGCGGCGATACCATTGCATCAACATTTCGAGCATAAAGACCTTCCCTGAACCTCAAGAGCGGGATTGCGATCCGCAATTGTATCGAAATGTCACAAAAAAGACTTCGCTTTTTATGACGGATTCAGGAAACTGAAAAGTCATTTGAGTGGGCTAATCTTCGCCGTTACACTCAAAGGCGGCGAGGTGGGAACGATATTTCACAGTATCGGTCAAATGACTATCTTCAGAAATACAGGATAGAGGTTATGTTCAGGCAGTTGAAAAAAAACCTGGTTGCAACCCTCATTGCTGCTATGACCATTGGTCAGGTAGCCCCGGCGTTTGCCGACAGCGCAGACACCTTGCCGGATATGGGAACCTCCGCAGGAAGCACGCTTTCCATTGGTCAGGAAATGCAGATGGGCGACTATTATGTCCGCCAGCTACGCGGCAGCGCGCCGTTAATTAATGACCCGCTGTTAACGCAATATATTAATTCGCTGGGGATGCGTCTGGTTTCGCATGCCAATTCGGTTAAGACACCGTTTCATTTTTTTCTGATCAACAACGACGAAATTAACGCCTTTGCTTTCTTTGGCGGCAACGTGGTGCTGCACTCTGCCCTGTTCCGTTATTCCGATAACGAAAGTCAACTGGCTTCAGTTATGGCGCACGAAATCTCCCACGTCACCCAACGTCACCTGGCGCGAGCGATGGAAGATCAACAACGCAGCGCGCCGCTGACCTGGGTCGGCGCGTTAGGTTCTATTTTACTGGCGATGGCCAGTCCGCAGGCGGGGATGGCGGCGCTGACCGGTACACTGGCGGGAACGCGCCAGGGGATGATCAGTTTCACCCAGCAAAATGAACAGGAAGCGGACCGCATTGGTATTCAGGTGCTGCAACGCTCGGGATTCGATCCACAGGCGATGCCGACCTTCCTGGAAAAATTGCTCGATCAGGCGCGTTACTCCTCGCGCCCGCCGGAAATTTTATTGACTCACCCGTTGCCGGAAAGTCGTCTGGCAGATGCCCGCAACCGTGCTAATCAGATGCGCCCGATGGTGGTGCAGTCGTCGGAAGATTTCTATCTGGCGAAAGCGCGCACACTGGGGATGTATAATTCCGGACGTAACCAGCTCACCAGTAATTTGCTGGATGAATGGGCGAAAGGAAACGTTCTTCAGCAACGAGCGGCGCAATATGGTCGTGCTTTACAGGCGATGAAAGCCAATAAATACGACGAGGCGCGTAAAACGCTGCAACCGTTACTGGCGGCAGAACCTGGCAACGCATGGTATCTCGATCTGGCTACCGATATCGATCTTGAGCAAAACAAAGCCAATGAGGCAATCAATCGCCTGAAAAATGCCCGCGATTTACGCACCAATCCGGTGTTGCAGCTCAACCTGGCGAACGCTTATCTGCAAGGCGGTCAACCACAAGAAGCGGCCAATATTCTGAATCGCTACACCTTTAATAATAAAGATGACAGCAACGGCTGGGATTTGCTGGCACAGGCGGAAGCCGCGCTAAATAACCGCGATCAGGAGCTGGCTGCGCGAGCAGAAGGTTATGCGCTCGCCGGACGACTCGATCAGGCCATTTCGCTGTTGAGTAGCGCCAGTTCGCAGGTGAAATTAGGCAGCCTGCAACAAGCGCGTTACGATGCGCGCATCGACCAGTTGCGCCAGCTGCAGGAACGCTTTAAGCCTTATACCAAGATGTAATTCGCATTAAAGGAAGAACAATGACCAAACAGGTAAAAATCTACCATAACCCACGCTGTTCAAAGAGCCGGGAAACGCTGAACCTGCTGAAAGAAAACGGCGTGGAGCCAGAAGTGGTGCTCTACCTTGAGACACCCGCCGATGCGGCAACGCTGCGCGATTTGCTGAAAATGCTGGGGATGAATAGCGCCCGTGAATTGATGCGCCAGAAAGAGGATCTTTATAAAGAACTAAACCTGGCTGACAGTTCGCTTAGCGAAGAGGCGCTGATTCAGGCAATGGTGGATAATCCGAAGCTGATGGAGCGCCCGATTATGGTCGCGAATGGCAAAGCGCGGATTGGTCGTCCACCGGAGCAGGTACTGGAAATCGTGGGTTAAGATGTGCTCCATCGCTAGTTGAAGCACATTGCCGGATGCGACGCTTGCCACGTCTTATCCGGCCTACGAATACTATGGATTAACTTCGCGTAGGTCAGGCGTTCGCGCCGCATCCGACAATAAACACCTTATCTACAACTTCAGAATTTCTTTCACAAACGGAATGGTCAGCTTACGTTGCGCGGTAATCGACGCACGATCCAACTGATCCAACGTCATAAATAGCGTGCGCATTTCTCTGTCGAGCCGCTTCAGCAAGAAACGCCCCACATCTTCCGGCAGTTCAAAACCACGCAAACGCGCGCGTAACTGTAGCGCCTGCAACTTATCTTCATCAGAAAGTGGCTGCAATTTGTAGATCTGCCCCCAGTCGAGACGCGACGCGAGATCCGGTAATCCCAGATTCAACTGCCGCGGTGGACGATCGCCGGTGATCAACAACCGTGTTTTGCCCGATTCCAGAATTCGATTGTAGAGATCGAAAATCGCCATCTCCCACAACTCATCGCCTGCAATACACTCAATGTTGTCGATACAGACCAGCGACAAATGCTCCATACCGTCGAGCACTTCCGGAACAAACCAGGTGCGTTTATCCAGCGGGACATAGCCCACCGCATCGCCACGCTGCGACAATTCCGCGCAAGCCGCGTGCAGCAGATGGCTGCGCCCCGCGCCTTCGCGTGCCCAGAGATAGATGTAACCGCTATGTTCCTGACGCAGCACGTTTTGCAGCGCGGCCAGTAAAGAGGAGTTATCCCCCGGCCAGAAACTTGCAAAGGTTTCGTCGTCAGGAAGATAAAGTGGCAAAGAGAGCTGTGCCGGTGTGTTCAGAGATACCTCAACCAGGATTTCACAAAATCGCGAGAAGTTTACCACAGAATCCCATGATGTTTGAACCGGGCAGCAACACTGCCCGGTCGGTACATTATTTGTCTGTTATATCCGCGTCTTCTGCGTCCAGCACCACTTCTTCAGGGCGCAGCACACTGATCAGTTTGAAAATCAAACTTAAGCCGATACCGACGATGGTCGCCAGCGCCATACCTTTTAACTCCGCCGCGCCGATGTTTACCTTCGCGCCACTGACGCCGATGATCAAAATCACGGAAGTCAGGATCAGGTTCTGTGCTTTGTTGTAATCCACTTTCGATTCGATCAAAACACGAATACCGGAAGCACCAATGACACCATAAAGCAGCAGCGAAACGCCGCCCATCACCGGCAATGGGATCATCTGGATAGCGGCAGCCAGTTTACCGACGCAGGAAAGCAGGATAGCGAAAATCGCCGCCCCGCCGATAACCCAGGTACTGTAAACACGGGTGATCGCCATCACGCCAATGTTTTCTCCGTAAGTGGTATTTGGCGTAGAGCCAAAGAAGCCGGAGATCACGGTCGACAGGCCGTTAGCAAACATCGAACGGTGCAGACCTGGATCGCGCAGCAGATCTTTTTTGACGATATTAGCCGTTACTACCAGGTGCCCTACGTGTTCGGCAATAACCACTAACGCCGCTGGCAGAATAGTCAGAATGGCAAACCACTCGAAGCGCGGCGTATAGAGGGTTGGCAGTGCAAACCAGTGAGCATTAATAATCGGCGTGGTATCGACAATTCCCATTGCGAAAGAGAGCGCGTACCCCACCAGCACGCCAATTAAAATCGGGATAATTGCCAGGAAACCACGAAACAGCACGGAACCTAAAACCGTGACCGCCAGGGTGGTAATAGAGATGATGATGGTTTTGGAGTTTGGCGTTTGCCCTTCAGCCGGGAGTAAACCCGCCATACCGGCAGCTACGCCCGCCAGCTCCAGACCGATGACGGCAACGATTGCGCCCATTGCCGCAGGTGGAAACAGCACGTCCAACCAGCCGGTCCCCGCTTTCTTCACGATAAAAGAAACCAGGCAGAACAGCACGCCGCACATAATAAAGCCGCCCAGCGCGACTTCATACCCTAACGGCAACAGTAACAATACCGGTGAAATAAAGGCAAAGCTGGAACCAAGATAAGCCGGAATTTTCCCTTTACAGATGAAGAGATACAGCAGCGTTCCAATACCGTTAAATAACAGTACAGTCGCCGGGTTAATATGAAATAAGACGGGCACCAGGACGGTTGCACCAAACATGGCGAACAAATGTTGCAAACTAAGCGGGATTGTCTGTAAAAGTGGCGGTCTTTCACTCACCCCGATAGCACGGCGCGTCATAGTATTATCCTCTGTATTATGTGTTATAGGCGCTTTACTCAAAAAAAAGCCGACTCTTAAAGTCGGCTTTAATTATTTTTATTCTTTATTTCGTACCAAAGATTTTGTCACCGGCATCGCCGAGGCCCGGAATAATGTATCCGTGCTCGTTCAGTCCCTGGTCAATCGATGCAGTATACAGTTCGACGTCCGGGTGCGCTTTTTCCAGCGCAGCGATACCTTCTGGCGCAGCGACCAGCACCAGAACTTTGATGCTGCTGCAGCCCGCTTTTTTCAGCAGGTCGATGGTCGCGATAACGGAACCACCGGTTGCCAGCATTGGGTCAACGATCAGCGCCATACGCTCATCGATGTTAGAAACCAGTTTCTGGAAGTACGGTACCGGCTCCAGCGTTTCTTCATTACGGTACATACCGACAACGCTGATGCGCGCGCTCGGAACGTTTTCCAGCACACCGTCCATCATACCAAGACCCGCACGCAGAATTGGCACAACGGTAATTTTCTTACCTTTGATCTGGTCGATTTCTACCGGGCCGTTCCAGCCTTCGATAGTTACTTTTTCCGTTTCGAGGTCGGCGGTCGCTTCGTAAGTCAGCAGGCTACCCACTTCGGAAGCGAGTTCGCGAAAGCGCTTGGTGCTGATATCTTGCTCACGCATCAGTCCCAGCTTGTGTTTGACGAGTGGGTGTTTGACTTCCACGATCTTCATACTCTTTCTCCTTTGAGGGGCAGCCACAAAAAAAATCGAAGGATTATACCTCCTTTCTTCAAGGCGGCAATATTATTTTCGTTGACTTTAGTCAAAATGATAACAGTTTGAGATAAAGTTATTTTATATTCAAATGGTTATGAAAGAAGATTATTCCATCCGAAAACTAACCTTTGCCCTGGCACAAGTCTTCTTTCGCCGCGCGCCCGGGGAAAAGACGTGCAAAAAGGTTGTGTAAAACAGTCTCGCAAACGTTTGCTTTCCCTGTTAGAATTGCGCCGAATTTTATTTTTCTACCGCAAGTAACGCGTGGGGACCCAAGCAGTGACCGATAAAACCTCTCTTAGCTACAAAGATGCCGGTGTTGATATTGACGCGGGTAATGCTCTGGTTGGAAGAATCAAAGGCGTAGTGAAGAAAACGCGTCGTCCGGAAGTGATGGGCGGTCTGGGCGGCTTCGGTGCGCTGTGTGCATTGCCGCAAAAATATCGTGAACCCGTGCTGGTTTCCGGCACTGACGGCGTAGGTACCAAGCTGCGTCTGGCAATGGACTTAAAACGTCACGACACCATTGGTATTGATCTGGTCGCCATGTGCGTTAATGACCTGGTGGTGCAAGGTGCGGAACCGCTGTTTTTCCTCGACTATTACGCAACCGGAAAACTGGATGTTGATACCGCTTCAGCAGTGATCAGCGGCATCGCGGAAGGTTGTCTGCAATCGGGCTGTTCTCTGGTGGGTGGCGAAACGGCAGAAATGCCGGGGATGTATCACGGTGAAGATTACGATGTCGCGGGTTTCTGCGTGGGCGTGGTAGAAAAATCAGAAATCATCGACGGCTCTAAAGTCAGCGACGGCGATGTGCTGATTGCACTCGGTTCCAGCGGTCCGCACTCGAACGGCTATTCGCTGGTGCGCAAAATTCTTGAAGTCAGCGGTTGTGATCCGCAAACCACCGAACTTGATGGTAAGCCATTAGCCGATCATCTGCTGGCACCGACCCGCATTTACGTGAAGTCAGTGCTGGAGTTGATTGAAAAGGTCGATGTGCATGCCATTGCGCACCTGACCGGCGGCGGCTTCTGGGAAAACATTCCGCGCGTATTGCCAGATAATACCCAGGCAGTGATTGATGAATCTTCCTGGCAGTGGCCGGAAGTGTTCAACTGGCTGCAAACGGCAGGTAACGTTGAGCGCCATGAAATGTATCGCACCTTCAACTGCGGCGTCGGGATGATTATCGCCCTGCCTGCTCCGGAAGTGGACAAAGCCCTCGCCCTGCTAAATGCCAACGGTGAAAACGCGTGGAAAATCGGTATCATCAAAGCCTCTGATTCCGAACAACGCGTGGTTATCGAATAATGAATATTGTGGTGCTTATTTCCGGCAACGGAAGTAATTTACAGGCAATTATTGACGCCTGTAAAACCAACAAAATTAAAGGCACCGTACGGGCAGTTTTCAGCAATAAGGCCGACGCGTTCGGCCTTGAACGCGCCCGCCAGGCGGGTATTGCAACGCATACGCTCATCGCCAGCGCGTTTGACAGTCGTGAAGCCTATGACCGGGAGTTGATTCATGAAATCGACATGTACGCACCCGATGTGGTCGTGCTGGCTGGTTTTATGCGCATTCTCAGCCCGGCGTTTGTCTCCCACTATGCCGGGCGTTTGCTGAACATTCACCCTTCTCTGCTGCCGAAATATCCCGGATTACACACCCATCGTCAGGCGCTGGAAAATGGCGATGAAGAGCACGGTACATCGGTGCATTTCGTCACCGATGAACTGGACGGTGGCCCGGTTATTTTACAGGCGAAAGTCCCGGTATTTGCTGGTGATACGGAAGATGACATCACCGCCCGCGTGCAAACCCAGGAACACGCTATTTATCCACTGGTGATTAGCTGGTTTGCCGATGGTCGTCTGAAAATGCACGAAAACGCCGCGTGGCTGGATGGTCAACGTCTGCCGCCGCAGAGCTACGCTGCCGACGAGTAATGCCCCCGTAGTTAAAGCGCCAGCTCTGCCGCTGGCGTTTTTCAATTCACCTGTAAATCGCAAGCTCCAGCAGTTTTTTTCCCCCTTTTCTGGCATAGTTGGACATCTGCCAATATTGCTCGCCATAATATCCAGGCAGTGTCCCGTGAATAAAACGGAGTAAAAGTGGTAATGGGTCAGGAAAAGCTATACATCGAAAAAGAGCTCAGTTGGTTATCGTTCAATGAACGCGTGCTTCAGGAAGCGGCGGACAAATCTAACCCGCTGATTGAAAGGATGCGTTTCCTGGGGATCTATTCCAATAACCTTGATGAGTTCTATAAAGTCCGCTTCGCTGAACTGAAGCGACGCATCATTATTAGCGAAGAACAAGGCTCCAACGCTCATTCCCGCCATTTACTGGGCAAAATTCAGTCCCGGGTGCTGAAAGCCGATCAGGAATTCGACGGCCTCTACAACGAGCTATTGCTGGAGATGGCGCGCAACCAGATCTTCCTGATTAATGAACGCCAGCTCTCCGTCAATCAACAAAACTGGCTGCGTCATTATTTTAAGCAGTATCTGCGTCAGCACATTACGCCGATTTTAATCAATCCTGACACTGACTTAGTGCAGTTCCTGAAAGATGATTACACCTATCTGGCGGTGGAAATTATCCGTAGCGATAGCATCCGTTACGCGCTGCTGGAGATCCCATCAGATAAAGTGCCGCGCTTTGTGAATTTACCGCCAGAAGCGCCGCGTCGACGCAAGCCGATGATTCTTCTGGATAACATTCTGCGTTACTGCCTTGATGATATTTTCAAAGGCTTCTTTGATTATGACGCGCTGAATGCCTATTCAATGAAGATGACCCGCGATGCCGAATACGATTTAGTGCATGAGATGGAAGCCAGCCTGATGGAGTTGATGTCTTCCAGTCTCAAGCAGCGTTTAACTGCTGAGCCGGTGCGTTTTGTTTATCAGCGCGATATGCCCAATGCGCTGGTTGAAGTGTTACGCGAAAAACTGACTATTTCCCGCTACGACTCCATCGTCCCCGGCGGTCGTTATCATAATTTTAAAGACTTTATTAATTTTCCCAATGTCGGCAAAGCCAATCTGGTGAACAAACCACTGCCGCGTTTACGCCATATTTGGTTTGATAAAGCCCAGTTCCGCAATGGTTTTGATGCCATTCGCGAACGCGATGTGTTGCTCTATTATCCTTATCACACCTTTGGGCATGTGCTGGAACTGCTGCGTCAGGCTTCGTTCGACCCGAGCGTACTGGCGATTAAAATTAACATTTACCGCGTGGCGAAAGATTCACGCATCATCGACTCGATGATCCACGCCGCACATAACGGTAAGAAAGTCACTGTGGTGGTTGAGTTACAGGCGCGTTTCGACGAAGAAGCCAACATTCACTGGGCGAAGCGCCTGACCGAAGCAGGCGTGCACGTTATCTTCTCTGCGCCGGGGCTGAAAATTCACGCCAAACTGTTCCTGATTTCACGTAAAGAAAACGGTGAAGTGGTCCGTTACGCACACATCGGGACCGGGAACTTTAACGAAAAAACCGCGCGTCTTTATACTGACTATTCGTTGCTGACCGCAGATGCGCGTATCACCAACGAAGTCCGGCGGGTATTTAACTTTATTGAAAACCCATACCGCCCGGTGACATTTGATTATTTAATGGTGTCACCGCAAAACTCTCGCCGTCTGTTATATGAAATGGTAGACCGCGAAATCGCCAACGCGCAGCAAGGGCTGCCCAGTGGTATCACCCTGAAGCTAAATAACCTTGTCGATAAAGGCCTGGTTGATCGTCTGTATGCGGCCTCCAGCTCCGGCGTACCGGTTAATCTGCTGGTTCGCGGAATGTGTTCGCTGATCCCCAATCTGGAAGGCATTAGCGACAACATTCGTGCCATCAGTATTGTTGACCGTTACCTTGAACATGACCGGGTTTATATTTTTGAAAATGGCGGCGATAAAAAGGTCTACCTTTCTTCCGCCGACTGGATGACGCGCAATATTGATTATCGTATTGAAGTGGCGACACCGCTGCTCGATCCGCGCCTGAAGCAGCGGGTGCTGGACATCATCGACATATTGTTCAGCGATACGGTCAAAGCACGTTATATCGATAAAGAACTCAGTAATCGCTACGTTCCCCGCGGCAATCGCCGCAAAGTACGGGCGCAGTTGGCGATTTACGACTACATCAAATCACTCGAACAACCTGAATAACCCTATGCCAATACACGATAAATCCCCTCGTCCGCAGGAGTTTGCTGCGGTCGATCTTGGTTCAAACAGTTTTCACATGGTCATAGCCCGTGTGGTAGATGGTGCCATGCAGATTATTGGCCGCCTGAAACAGCGGGTGCATCTGGCGGACGGCCTGGGGCCAGATAATATGTTGAGTGAAGAGGCAATGACGCGCGGTTTGAACTGTCTGTCGCTGTTTGCCGAACGGCTACAAGGGTTTTCTCCTGCCAGCGTCTGTATAGTCGGCACCCATACGCTGCGTCAGGCGCTGAACGCCACTGACTTTCTGAAACGCGCGGAAAAGGTCATTCCCTACCCGATTGAAATTATTTCCGGTAATGAAGAAGCCCGTCTGATTTTTATGGGCGTGGAACATACCCAACCGGAAAAAGGTCGCAAACTGGTTATTGATATTGGCGGCGGATCTACGGAACTGGTGATTGGTGAAAATTTCGAACCTATTCTCGTTGAAAGCCGCCGGATGGGTTGTGTCAGCTTTGCCCAGCTTTATTTTCCTGGCGGGGTCATCAATAAAGAGAATTTTCAGCGCGCTCGCATGGCGGCAGCACAAAAACTGGAAACTTTAACCTGGCAATTCCGTATTCAGGGCTGGAACGTTGCAATGGGCGCTTCCGGTACCATAAAAGCCGCCCATGAAGTGTTAATGGAAATGGGCGAGAAAGACGGGATAATTACCCCGGAACGTCTGGAAAAACTGGTAAAAGAAATTTTACGTCACCGTAATTTCGCATCGCTGAGTTTACCGGGTCTTTCCGAAGAGCGGAAAACAGTCTTCGTTCCTGGACTGGCGATTTTATGTGGTGTGTTTGATGCTTTAGCCATCCGTGAACTGCGCCTTTCTGACGGGGCGTTACGCGAAGGCGTACTGTATGAAATGGAAGGACGTTTCCGTCATCAGGATGTGCGTAGTCGCACCGCCAGCAGCCTCGCCAACCAGTATCACATAGACAGCGAACAGGCCCGACGAGTGCTGGATACCACTATGCAAATGTACGAACAGTGGCGGGAACAGCAACCGAAGCTGGCGCATCCGCAACTGGAGGCGCTACTGCGATGGGCCGCCATGCTGCATGAGGTCGGGTTGAATATCAACCACAGCGGTTTGCATCGCCACTCCGCTTATATTCTGCAAAACAGTGACTTGCCGGGTTTTAATCAGGAACAGCAGCTGATGATGGCGACACTGCTGCGCTATCACCGTAAAGCGATTAAGCTCGACGATCTGCCGCGCTTTACCTTGTTTAAGAAGAAACAGTTCCTGCCACTGATACAGCTATTGCGCCTTGGCGTATTACTAAACAATCAACGTCAGGCAACCACCACACCGTCAACATTGACACTGATTACTGATGACAGTCACTGGACACTGCGTTTCCCGCATGACTGGTTTAGTCAGAATGCGCTGGTACTGCTTGATCTGGAAAAGGAGCAAGAATACTGGGAAGGCGTGGCTGGCTGGCGGTTGAAAATTGAAGAAGAAAGTACCCCAGAAATCGCCGCTTAATGCTTTGCGGGCCGACGAGAAATGTCGGCCCGCATTATTCAGGCACTTTCGCGAATGGGTTCGATTTCATTCAGCGTATCAATTAACGGTTGCGGCTTACCAATAAGATAACCCTGCATATAATCGATCCCCAAAGAGAGCACCGCCTCGCGGATCTCTTCGTTTTCAACGTACTCTGCCACTACCCGCATTTTCTTCATTCGCGCCAGATGGCAAATCGACGCCACAATCTGATAATCCAGACTATTTGACACAATATTGCGGATAAAGCTGCCGTCAATTTTAAGCAGATCGGCATTCACATTTTTAAGCCGTGCATAGCTGGCGTAGCCGGTGCCGAAATCATCAATCGCAATCTGGCAGCCTAATTCCTGAAGATGCTGCAAGGTGATTTGCGCCTGCTTAACATTGGTCAGAGCATTACTTTCGGTGACTTCAAAAATAAGTTGCCACGCTTCAATCTGATATTTAGCCAGCAACTGACTGACTTCAACAGGAAAACGAGCCTGACATACCGAGGTTGGAGACAGATTAATAGCAAAACGGTGAGCGGGCATCTTCGCTCTGTTTTCAGCCATAAATTGCAGCGTATGCTCAATGACCCACATGTCGATACTCGACGATAAACCAAATTCGTGCGCGACCGGCAAGAAGCTATCGGGGCCGATCAGTTCATCATTCTCACCTTTCATGCGCAGAAGAATTTCATGGTAAACATCACCACGCATACCGGTAATCGGCTGGGCCATCAGGAAAAAATGGTTGTGCTCCAGCGCCTGCTGTAGTCGATTCATCATCGCGACTTTATCTTTCAATTCGCGTTGCAAATACATTGCCCCGCAACGCTGCATATTTTCCGGGGCGTTGGTCACGATGGAAAGTTCGGCGACCGTATTTAGCTCTCCCAGCAGCAGGTAGATATGATTCACTGGCGAGCGCACATAGCAGTAACTGACGCCAATCTGCGGTTGCATCGGCATCCCATCCCAAAAGAAACGAAATTGCTTGAGATGACTATCCAGTGCGGTAATGCGCTCCTGGTGCGATTCTGTATTCAGTCGCAGCGCGAGATCGTTACCCGAAAGCTGATAAACATCTTCACCCGGTTCCAGCAAGGGTGACAGCCAGTGAGAAAGTTTTTGCTTGTAT